>NZ_JBQSYJ010000020.1:0-38742 GCF_052379185.1 Corynebacterium sp. AOP12-C2-36
GTTGGAAGCGGGTGATACACCAACCCCACGCTCGATCTTCGCCCCTCTACGGGACCGGACCTCAGTTCAGGGCCACGTACTTGGCCTCGAGGTACTCCTCGATGCCCTCGGTGCCGCCCTCACGGCCGAAGCCGGACTGCTTCACACCGCCGAAGGGGGCGGCGGCGTCCGAGATCGCGCCCCGGTTGATGCCGACCATGCCGGCCTCGAGGTTCGTGGCCAGGTACTGCGCGTTCTCCAGCGAGGCGGCGAAACCGTAGGCGGCGAGGCCGAACTCGGTGTCGTTGGCCATCGCCACGCCCTCCTCCAGGGTGGAGAAGGTGGTGACCGTGGCGACGGGGCCGAAGATCTCCTCGTGCATGATGCGCGTGTCCGCCGGGACGTCGGTGAGGACGGTGGCCGGGTAGAAGTGCCCCGGGCCGTCCGGCACCTGCCCGCCGGTGGTGACGGTCGCGCCGGCGGCGACGGCCTCGTCGACCAGGGCGGCGATACCGTCGCGCTGCTTGGCGGTGATCATCGGCCCCAGCGTGGTGCCCTCGTCCATGCCGTGGCCCATCGTGACCTGCGACATCGACTCGGTGAGCCGGCGGGTGAACTCCCCGGCGACGGAGGCGTCGACGAGGAAACGGTTCGCGGCGATGCAGGCCTCGCCGCCGTTGCGCATCTTCGCGGCCATCGCGCCGGTCAGCGCGAGGTCCAGGTCGGCGTCGGCGGCGATGACGAACGGTGCGTTGCCGCCGAGCTCCATGGAGGTGCGCAGCAGCTGGTCGGCGGACTGGCGCACCAGGGTGGCACCCACCGGTGTGGAGCCGGTGAAGGTGACCTTGCGCAGCCGGTCGTCGGCCATCAGCGTCTCGGAGATCGCCCCGGAGTGGGTGGACGGCACGATCGTGACCAGCCCGGACAGGTCACCCAGGTCACCGGCGACCTCGGCGAGGGCCTGCTTGATGACCTCGCCGACGAGGATCATCGTCAGCGGGGTCTCCTTGGCGGGCTTGACCACCACGGGGCAGCCCGCGGCGAGCGCCGGGGCGATCTTGCGAGTGGCCATGGCCAGCGGGAAGTTCCACGGGGTGATCGCCAGGACGGGGCCGACCGGGTTCTTCGACACCAGGATGTGGCCGTTGCCGGCGGGTGCCTGGGTGAAGCGGCCGGGGATGCGCACGGCCTCGCCGGCGAACCAGCGGAAGTAGCTGTTGCCGTAGGTGACCTCGCCCCGGGCCTCGGTGAGGGGCTTGCCCATCTCCAGGGTCATGGTGGTGGCGAAGTCCTCGGCGCGTTCGTTGACGATGTCGAAGACGCGGGTCAGGACGTCCGCCCGACGCTGCGGGGCGACTCGCGCCCAGGTCTTCTGCGCCTCGACGGCGCTGCTCAGCGCGTCGACGGCGTCGTCGGCGGAGCGGTCGGGCACGGTGACGAGCACCTCGCCGGTGGCGGGGTCCTCGACGTCGAAGGTGGCTGCGGCGTCCTTCACCTGGGTGGCGAGCAGGTCGGTCAGGTCGGACGGGAGTACGCGGTTGTTCATGGTTGTTCCTCCTGTGTTCTTCTCGTCTACTTGCCTACACCGTTGTCGCGGATGGCGTCGGCGAGCACGCCGAGCCCGTCGCGCAGCAGGTCCTCGCCGATGACGAGCGGCGGCAGCAGGCGCACGACGTTGCCGTCCATCCCACAGGTCAGGATCAGGACGCCGCGGGCCTTGCACGCCTCGGCGACGGCCTTGGTCGTCGCGGCGTCCGGACGCCCGTCGGCGTCGACGAACTCCAGGGCGATCATCGCGCCACGGCCGCGGACCTCGGCCAGACCGGCACCGGCCGACTCGCCGACCAGCGGCTCGAGCACCTCGCGCACGATCTGCTCGATCTCACGGGCGCGGCCGTTGAGGTCGAGCTCCTCCATCTGGTCGATGGAGGCCAGCGCGGCGGCGCAGGCGACGGGGTTGCCGCCGTAGGTGCCGCCGAGCCCGCCGGGGTGCGGGGCGTCCATGATCTCGGCGCGTCCGACGACCGCGGACAGCGGCATGCCGCCGGCCACGCCCTTGGCGATGGTGACCAGGTCGGGGACGACGTCCTCGTGGTCGGAGGCGAACCAGTCGCCGGTGCGGCACATGCCGGCCTGGATCTCGTCGGCGACGAAGACGACGTCGTTGGCGCGGCACCACTCGACGATGGCGGGCAGGAAGCCCTCGGCCGGGTCGATGAACCCGCCCTCTCCCTGGATCGGCTCGATGACCACGCAGGCCAGGTTGGACGCGCCGACCTGCTGCTCCAGCGCGGTGATGGCGCGCTCGGCGGTCTCGGCGCCGGTGAGGTGGTCGCGCAGCGGGTAGGACACCGGTGCGCGGTATACCTCGGAGGCGAAGGGCCCGAAACCGGACTTGTAGGGCATGTTCTTCGCGGTCATGGCCATCGTCAGGTTGGTACGGCCGTGGTAGGCGCGGTCGAAGACGGCCACGCCGTCGCGTCCGGTGTAGCTGCGGGCGATCTTCACGGCGTTCTCCACGGCCTCGGAGCCGGAGTTGAACAGCACCGTGCGCTTGTCGTGGTCGCCCGGGGTGATCTCGGCGAGCTTCTCGGCGACGCGGATGTAGGACTCGTAGGGCGAGATCATGAAGCAGGTGTGGGTGAAGTGCGCCGCGGCGTCGCTGACGGCCTCGACGACGGCCGGGTTGGACGCACCGACGGTGGTCACGGCGATGCCCGAGGCGAAGTCGACGAAGGAGTTGCCGTCCGCGTCGAGCAGGACGCCGCCGTCGGCGTCGACGACGTAGTGTGGCAGGTTCGGGGTGACGGCGCGCGGGACGACCGCGTCGCGGCGGGCGGCCAGCGCCTCGCTCTGCGGGCCGGGCGCGGTGGTGGTGGTCGTGCGCTCCTGCGGGAGGCGGTAGGTGAGGTCCTGCATGGGGAGGCTCCTTGTCTCTTCTGTCTCGTCTGTCTCGTTCTTCCGTTGCCGCCATTATGCGTGCCGACGTGACGTGGACGACATGGCCTACATGTCGAACTTCTCGTTGCAGAATGTACAGTATGGCCATGTCCGACGACCTGACCCTGGCCTGGCTGCACGCCCAACGCGACCTCGACCTGCGACCGGTCGCCGGTACGGGTGTACCAGGCGCGGGCTTCTCGGTGATCCAGCCGACCGAGCTGACCGACCCGCGCGAGTTCCTGCAGCCCCACGCCGTGGTACTCACCGTCGGCGTGGCCCTCACCCCGGACCGCGTGGGCCGGGACGACCCCTTCCCCGACTACGTCCGACGCCTCGCCGAGGCGCAGGTCACCGCCATCGGCTTCGGCACCGGCCTCTTCTTCCCCACCGTGCCGCCCTCCCTGGTCACGACCGCGCGCGAGCACGGCATCGCGGTGATCGAGGTGCCGCGCCACACCGCGTTCATCTCGATCCTCAACACCGTGCTCGAGGAGCGTGCCCGTCGCGGCCGCCGGGAGCAGGAACGCCTGGTCGTGGTGCAGGAGAAGCTGAGCACCGCCGCGGTCGACGGCGGGCTGGACGCCCTGCTCGCCGCGACCTCCCGCCACCTGGACGCCGCGGTGGCGGTCACCGACGATGACGGCCGTCTGCACGGCAGGCAGGACGCCGGGGCGTTGTCCGCGGTCGCGACCGCGCGCCGGCAACGCGACAGTGGAGCGGACGCACGTACGGAGGCAGGCACCGGCACCTGGCGCCTGACCCAACGCATGACGCCGCAGGGCGAACGCTTCCACCTGATCACGGTGCTGGCGTCCCACCCGTTCTCCCCGCACGACCGGGCGGTACTCAAGCACGCCGCCGGCCTGGCGGACATCCTGCTGCAACGCCCCGCCTACCTGCGGCGCAGCCGCACCGAGCTGAACACCCTGGCCATCCAGCTGCTGCTGGGCGTGCGCGGGGAGGACGGCACGAGGCCGGTGGGCGGCATCCTCGACGAGGCGTCCGACGGCGACGGGCGGGTCCGCCCGACGGTGGTCACGGCCGACCGACCCCGGGAGCTGGACGCCGCCCTGGCCGAGGCCGACCGGCGTTCCGAGCGGGCGGGACGCCACCTGTTCGTCACCGGGTTGGACGCCACGACCGCGTTGCTGCTGTTCCGTGGGTCGCGCCGCGTGGCCGACATCGCCGGTGGTTTCGGCCCGGCCGCCGCACGCGTCCGCGTCGCCGTGGGCGAACCCGTGGCCTGGGGCGAGGTGACCATGGAGCGCGTGCGACGGCTCGAGACCGCCGCCCGCACCCTGACACCCGGCAGCCACGTGGGCCCGTACGGGGCGGGGGCGGACTGGCTGGAGCAGCCGGCGGTACGTGACGCCCTGGACCGGCGTGCCGGCGAGACCGTCGACCGCCTGCTCGGCGAGGGATCCGGCGGCGGGACCGGCAACGAGCTGACGGACACCCTGCTGGCCTGGCTCCGCGCCGGCGGGAAGGTCGCCGCCACCGCCGACACCCTGGGCGTACACCGGCACACGGTACGCACCCGCCTGGACCGCATCGCGCAGATCTGCGAGGTCGACCTCGACGACCCGGTCGTGCGGGCCGAGCTGCTGCTCGTCGCCGTCACCCGTACCGCAGGGTCATCCAGGGCGTAGGCGCGGAGAGCAACGAGCAACCGCCACGTCCCGCCTACACCCCGAAGTCGTCGCGGTGGAGCTCGCACCACCGGCGGAAGGTGCGCGGTGCGACACCGGTGACGTTGCGGACGTCGTCGGTGAGCACACCGGAGCGTCCTGCGCGGAACAGTTCCTGCAGGTCCTGCAGGCCACGGGCCTGCGGCTCGGGGGTGCCGGCCGCGATGGACGCCTCGGCGAGCTCGCCGGGGGTGCAGTCGGCGACGGCGATCTCGCGTCCGAGCACGTCGGCGAGGATCCGCACCTGCTCACGCGTGCTCAACGCCTCCGGGCCGTTGAGGATGTAGCCGTGGCCGCGGTGCGTCGGGTCGGTCATCACCACCGCGGCGACACGGGCGATGTCGTACGGGTCGACCGGTCCGGTCAGACCCTCGCCGGTCGGGTCGGGGACGGGCCGTCCGGCGGTGATGGCCTCGCGCCACCACAGCGCATTCGTGGTCAGCGTGTTGGGACGCAGGTAGGTGACCTCCAACGACGAGCTGCGCAGGACCTCGTCGCGGGCGTTGATCGCCGCCCCGATCACCGGCATCGGGTGCAGTACCGTGCCGATCGAGGACAGCACCACGACGTGGGTCACCCCGGCCGCCGTCGCCGCGTCCACCAGCGTCTCCGCCTGGGCCGGCGACGGTGCGGCCTGCATGAAGAAGACGGTGTCGACACCCTCGCAGGCGGCGCGCAGCGCCTCGGCGTCGTCCAGGTCACCGACGGCGAGCTCCACCTCCTCCGGCAGGTGGGACGCCCGGGCGGGGTTGCGCACGTAGGCGCGCACGGCGTGGCCCTGCCCGGCGAGGATGGTGGCGAGCTCGCCGCCGACGTTGCCGGTGGCCCCGGTGATGAGAAACATGGTGCTCCTTGGATGTTGGTGGATGTTGGTGTCTCGGTTCCCCGTACCTCCTCCACACTGCCCGCCGCGCGGTGGAACAGCCTGGCCCCGTTCGTCCCCCCCTTCGCCCGCGTCCCACGCGCGGTATTCTGAACCCCATGAACGGGACCGACGAACTCGGCGCCCTGCTGCGCGCCTGGCGGGGACGACTGCAACCCTCCGACGTCGGTTCGCCCTTCGGCGACCACTCCACCCGCACCCCGGGGCTCCGTCGCGAGGAGGTCGCCTGGCTCGCCGGGGTCTCCGCCGACTACGTCAAACGCATCGAGCAGGGACGCGCCCGCCCCACCGCCGACGTGGTGCGCGCCCTGGCACGCGCGCTGCGGGCGTCCGACGACGAGACCGCGGTGGCGTTGCGCGTCGCCGGGCACACCGGGGACGTGCGCGCCCTGGTGCCCCGGACGATCACCCCGAGCGTGCGCAGGCTGCTCGACCGGTTGGACGACACACCCGTCGGCGTCTTCGACGCCACCTGGACCCGGCTCGACCACAACGCCCCCTGGGCCGCGCTGACCGGGGACGGGACAGGTGACGGGACGAATGCCTGCGAACCGGCGATGAACGACAACCTGGTGTGGCGCCACTTCCTCGGCGACGGCGACCGCGTCCACCACCCCGACCTCGACGCCTACCGTGCCTCGCTCACCGCCGACCTGCGCCGGGTGCACTCCCTGCACCCCACCGACCCGGACCTCACGACCCTGGTCGACACCCTGCGCGCGCACAGCGACACCTTCGCCACGATGTGGGACACCGCCGCGGTCGGTGACCACGGTGGCCAACGCAAGACCGTGGTGCACCCGGACGTCGGGGCCGTGGAGCTGGACTGCGACGTCGTGGACGTCAACAGTGGCGGCGGTGCCGGGCTGCACCTGGTGATCTTCACCGCCGCACCCGGATCCGAGGCAGCCGGGAAGCTCACGGTACTCACTGGTGGGTCCACCGACACCGTCATGTCCTCTGAGCCACTGCCCAGGTGACGTCGGTGCCGCGTCAGAGCCGGCCGGAGGAGTGCAGCCAGTCGAGGACGTTGCGCGCGGGGTCGAGCACGTAGTGCTCCAGGGACCCCTCCGACAGGAAGGCGACGTGCGGGGTGACGAGGATGCGCGGGTCCGTGCGCTCCGGGGCGTCCGCGGCCGGTGGTTCGCCGAGGAGGACGTCCAGGCCCGCGCCGGTCAGCTGTCCGGAGTCCAGCGCCGCCGCGAGGTCCTCCACCACGACCAGTTCGCCGCGTGAGACGTTGACCAGGGTGGATCCACGGCGCATACGCGCCAGGGCGGCCGCGTCGACGACCCCGCGGGTGTCCTCCGTCAGCGGCAGGTGCAGTGAGAGGATGTCGGACTCCTCCAGCAGACGGTCCGGGTCGACGAGCTCCACACCGTCGGGCGCGGTCTCCACGTAGGGGTCGTGGGCGATGACTCGACCGACCAGCGGGCCGGCGATCTCGGCGAGGCGGCGGGCGATGCGTCCGAACCCGTAGAGGCCCAGGGTCAGACCGCTGAGTCGACGGGGTACGGCGTCCACGTCGTCTGTCCAGCCGCCCTCCGCGGTGACCCTGAGGCTCTCGCGCAGGTGCCGTTCCACGGCCAGGGCCAGGGTGAGGGCGTGGGCGGCGACCTCCTCGGTGGCCGCGGAGGTCAGGTTGACCACGCGGATACCGCGGCGGGCGGCCTCCTCCCCGTCGATCATGTCGGTGCCGGCGCTCATGGTGGCGATCACGCCGACGTCCGGCAGCCGGTCGAGCAGCGGTTTGTCGATCCGGGCGTAGCCGACGACGAGGCCGACGGCGCGCTCCGCACCGTCCGGCAACTCCTGTACGCCATCGCCGACGGGCAGGTCGGCGAGCACGGTGTCGCAGCCGGCGTCCTCGAGCAGGGTGCGTCCGGGCACGGGGTCGAGGTCGGTCTCGTCGGTGAAGAGGACCAGTGGTCGGGTCATGAGTTGTTCTCCTTGCTCTCGGCGAGCCGGTCGAGGTGGGTGGGTGCGAACAGGTCGAGCACGGCGGGCAGCACGACGACCCGCGGTTCGCCGGACACGAGCGCGCGGGCGACGGCGTCCGGCGCGTCCCCGATGGTGGTGGTCTCGGCGGTGACGCCGAAGGACTGCGCCAACGCCACGTAGTCGGGACGGGCGAGTTCGGTGGCGGTGGCGGTGCCGAAGGCGCCCTCCATGTACTCGCGCAGGATGCCGTAGCCGCCGTCGTCGACGATGAACCACACGACGGGCAGGTTGTTCTGCGCGGCGACCGCGAGTTCGGCGATGCCGTAGAGCGCGCCGCCGTCGCCGGACACCGCCAGCACGGACGCCGGGGCGTCCTGCGCGGTGATGCGTCGGGCGAAGGCGGCGCCGAGGGCGGCGGGGAAGCCGTAGCCCAGCCCGCCGGCGCCCTGGGCGGAGGCGAAGTCGTCGTCGCGGACGTCCCACGCCGACCACGCCCAGTAGGCCAGCACGGTCATGTCCCAGTAGACGTGGGTGTCGTCCGGCACGGCCTCGCGCAGCCCGCTGACCAGGGCACGTTCCTTCTCCAGACCCTGTCCGGCGATGCGCCTGTCCACGGTGTCCAGCAGCCCGGCGACGCGGTCGGTGGCCGCGGCACGGCGGGTGGCGTCGGACGTCCTTCCGGACGCCTCGACGTAGCCGTCGAGCAGGGCGAGCGCCGCACGGGCGTCGGCGTGGATGCCGACGCCGTCGTGGTTGGAGCCGAGCTTGCCGAGGTCGGCCTCGACCTGGATGACCCGGCCGCGCGGGGCGAAGGTGTGGTAGTTGCTGGACAGTTCGCCGACGCCGCTGCCGACGATGAGCAGCACGTCGGCGTCCTCGAGGAACTCGGTGGTGGCGATGTCCTCGATCCACGACCGGGCCGACAGCGGATGGTCCCACGGCAGCACGGCCTTGCCTCCGACGGTGGTCACCACCGGCGCATCGAGGCGTTCGGCCAGGGCGACGAGTTCCTCCCGCGCACCGGCGCGCACCACACCGCCGCCGGCGAAGATGACCGGACGCTCGGCGTTCACGAGCAGGTCGGCGGCGTAGTCGGTGATCTCGGGCACCGGGTCCAGGGAGGACGGCTCGGCGCGGGCGGCGAGTGCGTCGCCCGTCAACGGGGGGACTGTACGTGCGGCGTCGGCCAGCAGGATGTCCTGCGGGACCTCCACCAGCACCGGTCCCTTCGGCGCGGACCCGGCGATGCGCCAGGCGTCCGCCACCGCGGTGGGGATCTGCGACATGGCACGCACCGTGACCACGTGCTTGACGACCCCGCGGAAGGAGTCGGACTGCTCGGGCAGCTCGTGGAGGTAGCCGTGGCGTCCGCCGCCGAGACCGGCGACGGGGACCTGCGCGCTCAGCGCGAGCACCGGGATGGAGGACGCCGCGGCCTCCTGCAGCGCCGCCAGGGAGGTCAGCGCACCGGGGCCGGTGGACAGCAGCAACGGTGCGACGGTACCGGTCACCCGGGCGAAGCCGTCCGCCATGAAGCCGGCGTTGTTCTCCACCCGGGCTCCGATGTACGGCAGGTCCGAGCGGCGCAGCGCGTCGAACAGGCCGAGGGCGTGCTGACCGGGGAGTCCGATCACACCGCGGGCGCCGAGGGCGGTCAGGGTCTCGAGCACCACGTCCCCGCCGATGCGGGTCTGGTTGTCGGTCTTGTTTTCAGTCATCGCTACTTCACCGTCTCCTTCATGGTCGTGTTCTTCTTCTCGTTCTCGTGTTCCGCGCCCTTGATGCGTGCCGTCCACTTCGCCAGCACCTGCGGGTCCGTCGGCGGGGTGGCCAGGGAGACGGCCACGTAGACGACGAAGGAGGCCACCAACCCCACGTAGATCGGTTCGTTGGCCAGCACACCGCCGAGGCTCTCCTCTGCGTTGACCTCCATGACGACCATGGTCACGAGGGTGCCGACCGTGCCGGCGACCATCGACCACATCGCGCCCTTGCCGGTGCCCCGTCGCCAGACGATGCCGCCGATGATCGCCACGAGCAGACCACCGACCAGCAGGTCGTAGGCGATGGTCAGGGCGGCGACCACGTCCGGCACGACCATGGCGATGCCCAGCGTCAGGACACCGAGTCCCAGCACCCACAGCCGGTTTCCGCGCACCTCGGCGGCCTCGGCGTCCGCCACCGCGTCCGACGGGGACGCCGGCGCCGGGCGGCCGAACAGGTCACGGATCAGCGGGACGACGTCCTCCCGGGCGACGGTGGACGCGGCGATGAGCCCGCCGGAGGCGGTCGACATCATCGCCGCCAGGCCGCCGGCCAGGGCGATGCCGCCGAGGCCGGCCGGGAGGATCTCCGTGGCGACCTGGGCGTAGACGTCGTCGCGGTCGGCGATGCCCGGCAGCAGCACCGCCGCGGCCATGCCGACGAGCGCCCCGACGACGGCGAAGAGGATGCAGTACACCGCGGCAGCCGTCCCTCCCCACCGTGCGACCTGCGGGGACCGGGCCGTGAAGACCCGCTGCCAGATGTCCTGTCCGATCAGCAGTCCCAGGGTGTAGATGACGAAGTAGGTGATGATCGACTGCAACCCGATGCCGCCGATGTCGAAGAACTCGTCGCCGAGCCGGTCGCGCATGCCGGCGAACCCGCCGACCTGGTTGAAGGACATGGGGAGCATCAGACCGAACACGGCGATGGTGATGACCACGATCTGCACCATGTCCGCCAGGGTGATCGACAACATGCCGCCGGTGCTGGAGTAGAACAGCACGATGCCGCCACCGACGACCAGGGCCAACCAGCGGTCCCAGCCGAAGAGCACCATGAAGATCGAGGCGTAGGCGCTGGTCGAGGTCACGGTGAGCATCACCGTGTAGCCCAGCATCACCACCGAGGCCACGCGGGTGGTCGTGCCGCCGTAGCGCAGGCCGAGCATCTGGGTGACGGTGTAGATCCGCAGGCGTTGCAGTAGTGGCGCGAAGGCGAGGCTGAGGATCAGCACACCGATACCGATGGCCGTGACCAGCCAGAACCCGGAGATGCCGAACTGGTAGCCCAGCCCCACGCCACCGACGGCGGAGGCGCCGCCGATGACGACCGCGGCCATGGTGCCGGCGTAGAAGACGGGTCCGAGGCGGCGTCCGGCCACGAGGTAGTCCGAGCGGTCGGTGACGCGGCGCTGCCCCCACCAGCCGAACAGCAGCATGACTGCCAGATAGAGCACGATGATGACGGTGTTTAACCAGTTCACAGGGGGTTCTCCTGTCGAGGTGGTCGGCCGACCGGGACCCTCGTCGCCGATGGTGGGGTGTGCTGTGATGCAGACCTCACGACGGAGGCGGGGTGGCGTACGTCCCTTGATTGATCGGTTGTGGGGGCCTAGGCTAATCGTTAGTTGCCTCACTGGCAACAGGAAGTTCGTGAGAGACAACATCGCCGATACGGCGACCCCGATCAAGCAGGAGGTACGGAGTCGTGAAGTCACTCCCCGTCGAGTCCGGCGGATACAGCTCACAACCGGGCAGGCGACTACGCGCCCTGCGGCAGCAGAACCGGATCACCCTGGACCAGGTGTCCCAGGCCACCGGACTGTCCAAGGGGTTCCTCTCCCGGGTGGAACGCGACGTGACCAGCCCCTCGGTGGCCTCCCTGGTCACCATCTGCGAGGTACTGGGCGTCTCCCCCGGCGCGATCCTGGACACCCCGGACACCGACGTCGTCCACCTCGACGAGGCGCCCCTGGTCGACCTCGGCGGTGAGGGGATCACCGAACGCCTGGTGACCCCGCGTGGACGCCATGAGCTGCGCATCCTGCACGCCGTCGTCGAGGGCCACGGCTCCGGCGAGTCCGAGCTCTACACCATGGACTGCACCGTGGAGTCCGTGCACGTGATCGCCGGGGAATTCACCCTGCAGACCCCCGACCAGGAGATCCACCTGCGCACCGGGGACACCGCCACCCTGCCCGGCTCCGAACCGCACTCCTGGCGCAACCCGTCCGCCGAACCGGCGACGGTGCTCTGGATCCTCGCGAACACCTGAACCACCACACGAGAACGACCGCACCCAAAAAAACCACGAAAGGCACACCATGCTGAACACCCCGCGCGTCATCGACAACGGCAACATCGGCCCCGTCGACTCCTCCCTAGTCCCCCGCTACAGCGGCGAGTCGACCTTCGCCCTGCTGCCCCGGCTCCGCGACGTCGTCGCGGACGGACGCGAGGCCGGGATCAAGGTCGTCGGTGTGCCCTTCGACACCGGCGTGTCCTACCGCTCCGGCGCCCGGTTCGGCTCCGGGCACGTCCGCCAGTCCTCCCGTCTGCTGCGTCCCTACAACCCGGCCACGGACACCTCGCCGTTCGCGCAGGTCCAGGTGGCCGATGCCGGGGACATGGCGGTGAACCCCTTCAACATCGACGAGGCCATCGAGTCCGTCGAGAACGACGCCCTGGAGCTCACCGCCGACGGCAGCTCGCTGATGACCATCGGCGGCGACCACACCATCGCCCTGCCCCTGCTGCGCGCGGCGACGAAGCGGGCCGGTCAGCCGGTGGCGTTCCTGCACTTCGACGCGCACCTCGACACGTGGGACAGCTACTTCGGTGCGGACTACACGCACGGCACCCCGTTCCGCCGTGCCGCGGAGGAGGGGGTGATCGACACCGAGGCCATCAGCCACGTCGGCACGCGTGGCCCGCTCTACGGACGCAAGGACCTGGAGGACGACCGTCGCTTCGGCTTCGGTATCCTGACCAGCTCGGACGTGTTCCGTCAGGGTGTCGACGAGATCGTCGACCGGCTGCGCACCCGCGTGGGCGACCGCCCGCTGTACATCTCGGTGGACATCGACGTGCTCGACCCCGCCCACGCCCCAGGCACCGGCACCCCGGAGGCCGGCGGAATGACCAGTCGCGAGCTCCTGGAGATCCTGCGCGGTCTGCGCGGCCTCAACATCGTCGGCGCCGACGTGGTGGAGGTCGCCCCCGCCTACGCCCACGCCGAGATCACCGGCGTCTCGGCGTCCCACGTGGCCTACGACCTGATCACCCTGATGGCGGACCTGCGCGCGGGCAAGAGCATCGAGGACGCCGCGGGCGCCTGAGTGGCAGAGGCGCCTGGGGCGGCAGGCAGGGCCATGTCATCTGAACCACCGCCCAGGTAATGTTTCGGCAGTTTTCCTGCCTGGAGGGCGGCTCAGATGACGTCGGTACCGGAGTGCGGGTCCGCCAGGGCGACGGCGCGCGCGACGAGTGCCTCGAGCCCCCACTCGAAGGGGTCGTCGGCGTAGGGGTTCGCCGCCCCCCGCCCGTCGGAGTCGTCGGAGACCCGCACGGTGAAGGCGCTGACCACGTCCTGGAACACCGGGGCGTCGGTCTCCTCCGGCGCCGAGGAAAAGATCTCGGTCGGTGCGTTGGCGTCCATCGCCGAACCGTAGAGGAAGGACTCGAAGGCGATGACCACCGACACCACCCGGTCGCGCGGCACACCGGCCGCCACCAGGCCGGACGCCACGGTGTCGTACATGCGCCGCGTGGCCGGCGCCCCGGAGACCGGCATCGTGGCGATCAGGGGGACGAGCTCGGGGAAGGCGGCGAAGACCTCCCGGTAGGAGCGTGCCCAGTGCCGCAGGGCGTCCGGCAGCCCGGCGGCAGCACCGACAGCACCGTCCGCCTCCGTGAGCGCGCCGAGCGCCGAGGCGTCCACCCCGGACATCACGGCGTCCTCGACGAGCAGCAGCAGGTCCGCCTTGTTGCGGATGTGGTTGTACAGGGCCGAGACGGCCACACCGAGACGGTCGGCGAGTCGTTTCATCGTCAGGCGTGACTGGCCCTCGTCGGTGACCAGGGCCAGTGCGGTCTCGGCGATGCGGTCCCGGTCGAGCACCGGGGCGGACGGACGCCCGGCGCGTCGGCCCCTGCCCCGCGGCGATTGTTCGTCCGTCACAACCATTCCGCCCTCTCCGGTCGTCTACACCACCGCCCGGGCCCGGTCCGGCCCGCGATGTCACAGGTATTTTACATTCGCGTCTAAACCCGCATTATCCCAGGTGACGGACGCTCATGGGAAATGGGAGGCCCCGTGGCACCCGTCACCGGGCATATTTTTCGGCCCGAGGGTCTGGCGCGCACCCGGTGAGAGCTGTACGGTCTCGTTAAACGAACGTGATTCATTTAATAAGGAGGACACATTCATGAGCCCCACCACCCGTGAGAGCGACGTCGTCGTCATCGGTGCCGGTCCCGCCGGACTCACCGCCGCCTACACCCTGGCCAAGGCCGGCAGGTCCGTCACCGTCCTGGAGGCACGCGACCGGGTCGGTGGACGCACCTGGAACGGCGCCGCCCTCGACGCCGACGGCGCACCCCACTTCATCGAGATCGGCGGCCAGTGGATCTCCCCCGACCAGACCCGACTCACCGAACTCGTCGACGAACTCGGCCTGGACACCTACCCGCGCTACCGCGAAGGCAAGTCCGTCTACGTCTCCCCCGACGGCTCCCGCCACACCTACGAGGGTGACCGCCTCCCCTGCTCGGAGCACACCGAGGCCGAGATGGACAAGCTCATCAAGCTCATGGACGACCTCACCGAGGAGGTCGGCGCCGAGGCCCCGTGGGCCGCCGAGCGTGCGCAGGAACTCGACACCGTGCCCTTCCGCGACTGGCTCGGCCAGCACAGCGACGACCCCGAGGCCATCGACAACGTGTCGATCTACGTCGCCTCCGGCATGCTCACCAAGCCGTCCTACGCGTTCTCCACCCTGCAGGCCGTGCTCATGGCAGCCTCCGCCGGCTCCTTCTCCAACCTCGTCGACGAGGACTTCATCCTCGACCGCCGCGTGGTCGGCGGCATGCAGTCGGTCTCACTCACCCTCGCCGAGAAGATCCGCGGGCTCGGCGGCGAGATCGTGCTGTCCTCCCCCGTGCGCGAGGTCACCTGGTCCACCGTCGACCCGGACACGCAGGACGCCGCCAACGGCATCGCCGCCGACGTCCGCAACGGCGCGCCCGGCGCCGACGGTGCCCCCGGCGACGTCACCGTCGTCGCCGACGGTGCGACCGTCCACGCCCGCAACGTGGTGCTGGCCGTGCCGCCGAACCTGTACAACCGCATCCAGTACGTGCCGCCGATGCCCCGCGAGCAGCACATCGCCCACCAGCACATCTCCATGGGCCTGGTCATCAAGATCCACGCCGTCTACGAGACCCCCTTCTGGCGTGACAAGGGCCTGTCCGGCACCTCCTTCGGCGGTGGACGCCTGGTCCAGGAGGTCTACGACAACACCAACGTGCAGGCCGACGCCGACGGCAACCCCGTCGAGGACACCAACGGCACCCTCGTGGGCTTCATCTCCGACGTCTACGCCGAGCAGATGTGGGCCCTGTCCGAGGCCGAGCGCAAGGAGGCCATCCTGTCTGCCATGGCCGACTACCTCGGCCCGGAGACCATGGAGCCCATCGTCTTCTACCTCTCCGACATGGCCGCCGAGGAGTGGACCCGCGGCGCCTACGCCACCAGCTACGACCTCGGCGGACTGCACCGCTGGGGACACCTGCAGAACCGTCCGACCGGCCCGATCCACTACGCCTGCTCCGACATCGCCGCCGAGGGCTACCAGCACGTCGACGGCGCCGTACGCATCGGCGAGGCCGTGGCCACGAGCATCCTCGAGGAGCTCTGAGGGGCATGACCACCAACATCGTCGTCGGATACAGCGCGACCTCCAGCGGTCGCGACGCCCTCCACCTGGGCACCGCCATCGCCCGCGAGCGCGACGCCCGCCTGCACCTGGTGATGATCATCCCGGCGGACAACCCCTTCACCAGTTCCCTGCCCTACGACGGGAACTACGAGAGGATCCGCAACAGGCAGCTGCAGGACTGGCTCGACGAGGCCGCCACCACCGTGCCCGACGACGTCCGGTGCTCCACCCACCTGATCAGCCACCCGTCCGTCCCCGAGGGACTGCTCGAGGCCACCCACCGCCTCGGCGGGGACCTGATCGTGGTCGGCCCGCGCCCCGGTGCGGTCCTGCACCGCCACCGGCTCGGCACCATGGCCACCAACCTGCTGCACACCGCCGACGTCCCGGTGGCCCTGGCACCCACCGGCTACAACCACCCCGGGCCACTCGGCCACGTCACCGCCATGTTCGGCCCGCGTCGCGGCGCCACCGACCTCGTCGGAGAGACCATCGCCACCGCACGCTCACGCCACATCCCGCTGCGCCTGGTCTCCCTGGTCACCCAGGACATCGCCGACCGCACGGCACCGCAGGACGCGTCGGCGGTGACCAGCGGCGTCCTGCACGACCTGCAGACCTACGCGTCCCGGCGACTCGCCGAGGACGCCGCCGAACTCGTCGAGGACGGCCACGCCACCACCCACATCGCCACCGGACGCGACGTCCCGGCCGCCATGGCAGAACTGTCCTGGCACCCGGACGAGATCGTGCTCGTCGCGTCCTCCCGCCTGGCCGCCCACGGCCGCATGTTCCTGGGCTCCACGGCGAAGAAGATGCTGCGCGTCGCCCCCGTCCCGGTGGTGGTGATCCCCGCCGGCTACACCGCCTACAGCGGTGCCGGCGACCCGACCACCGGGAGACTGCCATGAGTACCGCAACCAACGAGACGTCCGGCACCACCGCCGGAACCACATCCAGCAGCACACTGCCCAGCGACAAGGGCCTGGCCAAGGGCCAGATCGGGGTGCTCGGCACCGTGGTCATCGGCATCGGCTGCATCGCACCGGCCTACACCCTGACCTCGGGGCTGGGGCCGACCATCGCCGAGGTCGGCGCGCCCGTGCCGGCCGTCCTGATCCTCGGGTTCCTGCCGATGCTGCTCGTCGCCTTCGGCTACCGCGAGCTCAACTCCCGCTTCCCCGACTCCGGCACCTCCTTCACCTGGGCCACGAAGGCCTTCTCCCCGTGGGTCGGCTGGATGGGCGGTTGGGGGCTGATCGCCGCCACCGTGATCGTGCTGTCCAACCTCGCCGCCGTGGCCGTGGACTTCCTCTACATCCTGCTCGGCCAGATCCTCGGCAACGACGACATCGCCAACCTCACCCGCAACCTGTGGGTCAACATCCCCACCACCCTGGTGTTCATCGCGATCGCCGCCTGGATCTCCTACCGTGGCCTGGGCTCCACGAAGATGCTGCAGTACATCCTGGTCGCCATCCAGCTGGTCGTGCTCACAGCCTTCGCGGTGTCCGCGATCGTGCAGGCCAACAACGGCAGCTCCTTCGACCCCACCCCGGTCAGCCTGGAGTGGTTCAACCCCGCCGGCATCGAGGACTTCTCCGTGATCGCCGCCGGTATCTCACTGTCCATCTTCATGTTCTGGGGCTGGGACACCACCCTGACCATGAACGAGGAGACCAAGGACCCGAAGACCACCGCCAGCCGGGCGTCCACGATCACCGTGGTGATCATCATCGCCCTGTACACGCTGTGCGCGGTCGGCGTGGTCGCCTGGGCCGGCACCGGCACCGAGGGCCTGGGTGCGGGCAACCCGGAGAACCAGGAGTCGCTGTTCGCCGCCCTGGCCTCCCCGGTGATGGGACCGTTCGCGATCCTCATGTCGATCACCGTGCTGACCTCCTCGTTCTCCTCGCTGAACTCCACGATGATCTCCCCGTCACGCACCATGCTGGCCATGGGCTACTACCGGGCGCTGCCCCCGGTGTTCTCGAAGATCAGTCCCCGCTACCGCACGCCCTCGGTCGCCACGGTGGCCTCGGCGGTGGCCGCCGGCGTGTTCTACACCGTCACCCGCCTGATCAGCGAGAACGACCTCTGGGACACGATCACCGCACTGGGCCTGATGATCTGCTTCTACTACGGCATCACCGCCCTGGCCTGCGTGTGGTACTTCCGCCGGGAACTGTTCGTGTCCCCGCGCAGCATCGCCTTCCGTTTCCTGTTCCCCCTGCTCGGTGGGGTGTTCCTGCTGGTCATGTTCGTGCAGACCGCGGTGGACTCCCTCGACCCGGACTACGGTTCCGGCAACTCGATCGCCGGGGTGGGCATGGTCTTCATCCTCGGCGTGGGCGTGCTGCTCATCGGCGTGGCCCTGATGTTCTGGACGCGCCTGCGCCACCCCGCCTTCTTCCGCGGGGAGACCCTGCCGGTGTCCGAGTCCACCAGCGACAGTGCCGACCCCGCCGAGGAGCCGGATGCAGAACCAGCTGCAGAACCGACCGAGGAGCCGGCTCCATGACCACGACCACCACCATGCCCGCGGAGTGGGCACCGCACGAACGCACGTGGATGTCCTTCCCCACCGCCAACGACACCTTTGGTACAGGTGAATCAGGCGATCTCGCCCGCGCCCGCCGCGCCTGGTGCACGGTCGCCCGCACCGTGGCCCGCTACGAGCCGGTCACCGTCGTCGCCGACCCGTCCGACGAGGACGTCGCCCGCGAGATGCTCGGCACCGACGTCACCGTCACCACCGCGCCGTTGGACGACGCCTGGATGCGCGACTCCGGGCCCACCTTCGTCCTCGACGACGACGGGTCCCTGCGCGCGGTGAACTGGATCTTCAACGGCTGGGGCGCCCAGCAGTGGGCCGCCTGGGGGAAGGACGCCCACCTCGCCACGGCCGTCGCAGGCGCTGCCGGCGCCGCCGGCATCCCCGTCGTCGACTCCCCCCTCGTCGCCGAGGGCGGCGGCCTGCACGTCGACGGACGCGGCACCGTCCTGCTCACCGACACCGTCCAGCTCGACCCGGACCGCAACCCCGGGTGGACGAAGCAGCAGGTCGAGGCGGAGGTCCACGCCCGGCTCGGCACCCGCCACGCGGTGTGGCTGCCGCGCGGGCTGACCCGCGACTACGACGGTTTCGGCACCCGCGGCCACGTCGACATCGTCGCCTGCTTCACCGAGGCCGGCCACGTCCTGCTGCACCGCCAGGACGACCCCGCCCACCCCGACCACGAGGTCTCCCGGCAGCTGCGCGCCGTGCTCGAGGACGCCGTCGACGCCGACGGACGGCCCCTGCGCATCGTGGACCTGCCCGCCCCCGCCGTCCTGCGCGACGACGAGGGCGACTGGGTCGACTACTCCTACATCAACCACCTGGTCTGCAACGACGCAGTCATCCTCTGCGCCTTCGGCGACGAGGTCGCCGACGAGCGCGCCCGCGGCATCCTCGCGGCGTCCTACCCGGGGCGCACCGTGGAGCTCGTGGACGCCCGCGACATCTTCGCCTTCGGCGGCGGCATCCACTGCATCACCCAGCAGCAGCCGGCGGTGGAGCGTGACTGACATGACCGACGATTTCGACGTCACGGGCAGGTCCATCGCCGAACTGCGCGCCGCCCTGGAGGACGGCAGCACCACCGCCGTCGGCCTGGTCGCGGCCTACCGCGCACGCATCGCCCGCCACGACCGTCCGGCCGGCAACAGCGAACACGGCGCACACGCCGCCGACGGTGGTGTGCCGCTCAACGCCGTCATCGTCGACAACCCGGACGCCGAGGCCGACGCCCGCGCCTCCGACGAACGACGCCGCACCGGCACCCTCCTCGGTCCGCTCGACGGCATCCCCTACACCGCCAAGGAGTCCTACCTGGCCCGTGGCCTCACCGCCTCGGCCGGCTCCCCCGCCTTCGCCACCCTCGTCGCACAGCGCGACGCCTTCACCGTCGAACGGCTGCGCGGCGGCGGCGCCGTCCTGCTCGGACTGACGACGATGCCGCCGATGGCCAACGGCGGCATGCAGCGCGGCCTGCGCGGGCGCGCCGAGAGCCCCTACGACGCGTCCTACCTGACCAGCGCCTTCGCCTCCGGGTCGTCCAACGGTTCGGGCACGGCGACCACCGCCGAGTTCGCCGCCTTCGGCCTCGGCGAGGAGACCTGGTCGTCCGGCCGGGCACCGGCGTCGTGCAACGCGCTGTGCGCCTACACCCCCTCGCGCGGGGTGATCTCCACGCGCGGGAACTGGCCGCTGGTGCCGACCATGGACGTCGTCGTGCCGCACACCCGCTCCATGGCGGACATGGCCGAGGTGCTCGACGTGGTCGTCGCCGACGACCACACCACCCGCGGCGACTTCTGGAGGACGCAACCCTGGGTCCACGTCCCGGCGTCCTCCGCGGTGCGTCCGGAAAGCTACCGGACGCTCACCTCCGCCACCGGCGGGGACCTCGCCGGTGTGCGCCTCGGCGTGCCGGCGATGTACGTCAACGCCGACGCTGCCGCCGGCACCGGCGGCGACCGCACCGGCGACACCGGGGTCGGCGGTCCGATGGGACGCCGCATCGAGACGTCCCCGGACGTCCTCGCCGCGTGGGAGGTGCTGCGCGCCGACCTCGAGAAGGCCGGCGCGACCGTGGTCGAGGTCGACTTCCCCGTGGTCAGCAACTACGAGGGCGACCGGCCCGGCGCGCCGACGGTGTCCACCCGCGGCCTGCTCGACCCCGCCTACCTGGACCTGGAGGTCGGTGCGCTCGCCGCCTGGGCGTGGGAGGACTTCCTGCAGGCCAACGGCGACCCCGCGCTGGACTCGCTCGGCGCACTCGACCCGCAGGACGGCTCGACGATCTTCCCCCACCCCGACGGTGCCCTGCCGGACCGCTACGACGGCTTCGACGACGACATCGCCACCTACCCCGCCCTCGTCGCCGGGCTCGGCTACACCGGGCCGGACGATCTCCTCCGCAACCCCTCGTTCTCGGTGCTCGCCGACGGTGTGCGGGGCCTGGAGGAGACCCGCCGGGTCGACCTGGAGCAGTGGATGGACGACCTCGGCCTGGACGCCGTGGTCTTCCCCGCCATGGCCGACGTGGGCCCGTCCGACGCCGACACCGACCCCGCCTCCGCCGAACTGGCCTGGCGCAACGGCGTGTGGGTCGCCAACGGCAACCTCGTTCCGCGGCACCTCGGAATCCCCACGGTGACCGTGCCGATGGGGAGCACCGGTGGCGTGCCGGTGGGCCTGACCCTGGCGGGACGCGCCTGGGACGACAACCGCCTGCTCGCCCTCGGCGCCGCCGTCGAGGCCACCGCCCCGTCCGGCACCCGGCGCGTCCCGCCGGCACGTACCTACAATCGGCACCACGTCCCCGACAACGACCTCACGAACACACGAAACGACATGAACAGCGAGGACCGCACCATGAACAACCCCTACCGCAGCATTGACGTCGCCACCGGCACCGTCCTGTCCCAGCACGACCACGCCACCGACGCCGAGATCAGCGCAGCCCTGGACTCCGCCCACGCCGCCGCGGCGTCCTGGGCCGCGACGAGCCTCGAGGAGCGCGCAACGATCGTCAACCGTGTCGCCGACCTGTTCGCCGAGCGGCAGGACGAACTGGGCGCGATCATCACCCGCGAAATGGGCAAGCCCGTCGCCGAGGCCCCCGGGGAGGCCGAGTTCAGCGGTGACATCTTCCGCTACTACGCCACCCACGCCGCGAAGCTCACCGAGGACCTCGTGATCGAGGACACCGCCGAGTCGCGCAGCGTGGTGCAGCGTCGGCCGGTGGGCACACTGCTGGGCATCATGCCCTGGAACTACCCCTACTACCAGGTCGCCCGTTTCGCCGCGCCGAACCTGATGCTGGGCAACACGATCCTGCTCAAGCACGCCGAGAGCGTGCCGGAGTCCGCCCTGGCCATCCAGAAGATCATGGATGAGGCTGGCGTGCCCGAGGGCGTGTACACCAACATCTTCGCGACCCACGACCAGACCTCCACGATCATCGAGGACCCTCGCGTGCAGGGTGTCTCGTTGACCGGTTCGGAGCGTGCCGGCGCCGCGATCGCCGCGCAGGCGGGTGCGGCGTTGAAGAAGGCCGTGCTGGAGCTCGGCGGTTCCGACCCCTACGTGATCCTGTCCAGCGACGACATCCGCGCCGCGGCGCGCAACGCCCTGGAGATCCGCCTGGAGAACACCGGCCAGGCCTGCAACTCCAACAAGCGCATCATCGTGCACGAGGACGTCTACGACGAGTTCGTCGACGAGGCCGTGCACATCATCGGCGCGCTGAAGCCGTCCGACCCCGCGAAGGTCGAGGACGTGCTGACCGCGTTCGGCCCGATGTCCTCGCAGGGTGCCGCAGAGAAGATCGTCTCGCAGATCGGCACCGCCGTGGAGTCCGGCGCGACGCTGCGCACCGGCGGCGAGCGCGTCGGTGGTGAGCACGCCGACGGGTTCTTCGTGTCCCCGGCGGTGATCACCGACATCGAGGTCGGCTCCGACATCTACTACGAGGAGTTCTTCGGCCCGGTGGTACAGGTGTACAAGGTGTCCTCCGACGAGGAGGCCCTGACCCTGGCCAACGACACCCAGTACGGCCTGGGCTCCTCGGTCTACGCCACCGAGAAGGGACGCGCCGAGAAGTTCGCCGAGGGCATGGAGGCCGGAATGGTCGGCGTGAACCAGCCCGCCCCGGAGACCGAGGAGATGCCCTTCGGCGGGGTGAAGCGCTCCGGTTACGGCCGTGAGCTCGGCCCGCTGGGCATGGACGAGTTCGTGAACAAGCGCCTGTACTCGGTGAAGAAGTAGGCGCCCCACCCGTCCCGCGGATCATCCCTCGCTGATGGTCATCTTCGCGATCTTGCCTCCGGTGATCTCGAAGTCGAAGCGGGACGGGCCGCTGACGTAGCCGGAGCGCCAGTCACCGTCGACGATCACCCGCCCGTCGGCGATGAGCACGTCCTCGGCGACGAAGGTCGGTTTCGACCCGATGAACGCCACCGCGCTCCAGGCGTCGATACCGTCCCGCCCGGTGACCCGGTGACCCCAGTCGTCGACCACTCCGTCCTCGGTGAAGACGTCCAGGAACGCCTGCCCGTCATGGGCGTTGACCGAGTCGAAGAACGACGCGATCGGTTCCGGCATGCAGTGCCTGTCCGGCGCCCCACTACTGTCCACGTCCGTCATCGTCAACGCCTTTCTCAGCGGGTCGTGTATCCGCCGTTGGCGAAGATGGTCTGCCCGGTGATCCACCAGCCGTCGCTGGCCAGGAACCGGATGATCGGTGCGATGTCCCCGATCTTGGTGAGTTGGCCACCCAGCGCCTGCGACTTGTGGAACTCCACGCGTTCCGGGGACTCCTGCCCGTAAAAGAACGGTGTGTCCATCGGCCCGGGTGCCACGGCGTTCACCGAGATCCCCCGGTCGGCGAACTCCTTGGACGCCGCGCGGGTGAAGTGCTCCACCGGGGCCTTGCCGCCGGCGTAGGTCGAGTAGCCGTCGGTGTTGGCGGCGAGCAGCGCGGTGACCACGGTGATGATCTTCCCGTCGTCGGCGAGGCGTCGTCCCGCCTCCTTGAGGAAGAAGAAGGCGGCTTTGGAGTTGATGTCGAACATCGCGTCGTACTCGTCCTCGGTGGTCTCCACGATGGGCTTGCGCAGGACCTTGCCGACGGTGTTGACCGCCACGTCGACCGGGCCGAGCAGGTCCTCCGCCTCGTCGAACAGCGTCCCGACGTTCGCGGCGGAGGTGAGGTCACCGCGGACGAGTCCGGCACGTACGCCCTGTTCCTCGACCGCCGCCAGCGTCTCCTCCGCCTCCCCGCGGCTGGAGTCGGAGTTGTAGTGGATCACGATGTTCGCGCCCTCGGCCGCGAACTGCCGGGCCACCAGCCCGCCGAGGTTCTTGCCGCCGCCGGCGATCAGGACGTTCCTGCCCTTGAGCGTGTGGTCTGCCATGGTGTCTTCCCTTCCTGGTTCTCGTGTACGTCCGGAGTGGCACGATCGTCGCCGCTCCTATCGTCGATATAGGATCCTATATCGTCGATACGTGCGCTACGGTAGCAGCATGAGCACGGACGTGTCGACGGGTACGCGGGAGAAGCTGATCTCCGCTGCGGCGGAACTGATCGCCAACTCCCCCGGCGAAGGTTTCTCGCTCCGCGCGGTGTGCGACACCGTGGGCGTGAAACTTCCGACCGCTTACCACTTCTTCGGCTCGAAGCAGGGGTTGGCGGATGCCGTGGTCGAGCACGGTTTCGACATGTACATCGCCGAGAAACAGGCGATGGAGTGGACCGGCGACCCGATCCAGGACATCCGCACCGGCTGGGACGCCCACGTGGCCTTCGGACTCAGGAACCCCGGTTTCTACGCGTTGATGTACGGCGAGGTGCAGCCCGGCCACGCCCCCGCCGCGCAGTCGCGACCCACCGAGATCCTGCTCGGACTGGCGACCCAGGCCGCCGACCAGGGCCGGCTCTGCGTCCCCCCGGCCCAGGCGACGGAGCACATCCTGGCGACGAACGTCGGCGTCACCCTGCGCCAGATCGTGCAGGACGCCCCCGACCCCGTGCTCTCCGCGGCGGTCCGCGAGGGCGTCATCAGCGCCATCACGGGCGCTGCGGAGCAGGACGACGCGGCGTCCTCCCACGCACTGTCCACGGTCGCGGAGCTCGCCGCGGCCCACCCGGACACCCTCGGCCCCGCCGAGACCCGCCTGCTGCAGGAATGGCTGCAGCGGTTGCGGGCCGAGCAGCCGGGCCGGGCCTGACGGCGCGCCCGCCTACCCCGGCAGGTACGCCGTCCCCGTCATGATGGTCCGCGCGGTGCGCGCCATCCCGGCAGAGACCAGCACCCCGTCGGACGTCTCCGCCAGGACGGTGACCGTCCCCTTCGGGTGCCGGATGGTGGTCTCCGCCTGCGTCCCGCCCGGCAGGACGGCGTCCATCACCGTCCCCGGCAACGCCGCCGCAGAACCCAGGGCGAGCGCCGCCGTCGCCGGAACCGCATGGTGGACGACGCCCATCGAGGTCACACGCACGACCACGTCGGCACCGCGTGTCCCGCGTGCCACGCACGCGACCTTCGGGACGACGGCACTCTCGGACAGCCCCATGCGCCTCGCGGCGTCCTGCCGTAGGCGCTCGATGCGCTCCAGCATCCCGGCGTCGGTGTTGAGTTCGTCCCGGCTGAGCGTCACGTCCACGCCGACCTCGTGGGCGTCGACGATGACCAGCGGGTTCGTGACGTCCACCAGGGTGGCGCGCACGCCGCCGTCGAGCACCGTCACCGGCCCCAGCGGGAGCACCGACCCGGTCGTCTCACCGCCGGGCTCCAGGAAACTCAGGTCGATACGGGGCCCGGGACGCCCGGCGCCGGACATCTCGTAGTCACCGTCGCGCGGGAGCCTCCCGTCCTCCAGCGCGTGGTCCGGCACGAAGACCGCACCGGTGTTGGCGTTCCAGACCCGCAGCGTCGTGCGGTCGCCGCGCCGTCCGACGAGCCCCGCGTCCAGCGCGAAGGCGCTCACCGCGGCGCTCAGGTTGCCGCAGTTGCCCGTCCAGTCCACGGTGGTGGAGTCGACCGCGGGCTGGGCGAAGACGCTGACGAGGTCCACGTCGCCGGGGCAGGAACCGTGCCACGGCAGGTCGGCAAGGCCAGCAAGGTCGTCCGGCACACCGACCGCCATCACCTTCGTGTTCGACGACGCCCCGCCGCCCAGCCCGTCGACGGCCAGGGGGTCCGGGCCGCCGGTCAGGCCCACGCACAGGGCGTCGCGGGCGCCGGCGTCCCGCGGCAGGTCACGTAGACGCAGGAAGACGCCACGACTCGTGCCACCGCGCATCACCGACACGCGAATCTCGTTTGCCACCGTGTTTGCCATGGCGCTCATCCTGCACGAGTCACAGCCCGACGACCAGCGGGAGGATGCACAGCACGCCCGGGACCACCGCCGTCATGCAGAGGGCGGTGACCATGAAGGCCCTGAAGACGTCGTTCTGCCGCTTCACCTCGGCGTTGCCCACCACCAGCGTGCCGGCGATGTGGATCGGGTTCATGACCATGAGCCCGGAGGGGATCGCGACCGCGGCAACGACCCAGAAGATCGCCGGCGAATCGCCGAAGAAGCCGAACACCAGCGGCATCGTCATGCTCAGCACGCCGAGGGCCGAGGACTCCACGTTGCACAGCAGTGCGGTGAGGTACGCCAGCACCAGCAGCAGCAGCGCACCGGCCGCCGCACCACCGAGGGCGTCCTGGATCGCGTCGATCGTGCCGGTCGACTGCAGCAGCCCCAGGTATGTGAGCAGACCGCCGATCAGCAGGACGGCACTCCACGGCACCTGGTCGAACATCCCGTCCTGCGACGGCCGGAAGACCAGCTGGAGCACGGCGGCGACCGCCATGGACGTGAGACCGACGTCCAACCCGAACACCACGACGCAGACGACGAAGATACCCAGGCCCACCAGCGAGCTGACGGCGTAGACCTTGTTCTTCACCTGCGCGGGACCCTTGCCCTCCTCGACCTGCGCGGCCTGCGGCTCGATGAGGAGCTTCCCCCTGCGTCCCAGGGCGGCGAAGACGACCTGCAGGACGGCGAGAACCACCGCGGTCACGACGACCGCCACGGCCCACAGGCCCCATTCGAAGTAGGTCACCCCGGCGTCCGACGCGAGCCGGCTGATCGTGGCACCCGTGGGGTTCAGCGGGGACATCCCGAGCGCGACCGCACCCAGGATGACACCCAGTTCGTTGATCAGGTAGGTGCCCCGGTTGCTCACGGAGATGAACGCGACGAGCGGGACGAGGACGGCGATCGGCCCCGTGCTGAACACACCGACCGTGGACAGGAACCCGCCCAGCAGGAACCCCACCCAGGGGATCAGCGCCTTGCGGTCGCCCACGACACGGAACGCCCCGTCGATCACCCAGTGGATGGAACCACTGAGCTGCAGGTGGCTGAACATCAGGGACACCCCGATGATCAGCACCACGAGGCTGGCGGGGAACGCCTCGTACATCTCACCCGTGTCCGCGCCGGAGACCAGCACCAGCACGAAAGCCGCCCCGAGGGACAGCGTGCCGATGTTGACCTTCTTCCACACCGCCAACAGCAGGACGACGATCAACAACACCAGGGACAACGTCTGCGGAAAGGTCACTCGAGCTCCTACAACTAGTTTAGGTACTTAACTGTACTTGTTTGAGCGTGTGACGCAAACCGACGAGGGGCCGGAAGTCAGCGTCGCGCCCGGGCCGTCTGGTCGTAGACCGTGTAGTAGTCGGCGCGGACCAGGTTGCAGTCCTTGACCCGGAAAGCCTCGCGGGCACCCTGGTCGCCACGCAGGTTGCCGTCCAGCCAGGCGGTCATCAGCGTGAAGAACCGGCCCTGGTAGTCCACCGGCGCACTGGTCACCGGGCCCAGGTGGTCGGTGCCGCGCACCCCGACGATGGTCTGGTGCTTGTTCTCGGCGAGCGCGTGCATCGCCTGGTGCGACACCCCGCCCAGACCGTAGGCGTCGTTCTCGCCGTACATGATCAGGAACGGCAGGTTGTCCGGCACCAGCGGCTCCGCGGCGTAGTGGTTCGCCGGCAGCCCCATCGCCACCACTCCCGCCAGGCGGAACCCGGGGATCTGCGCGCCGAGGGCCGGGGCCACCCCACCCTGCGTCGCCGACGCCCACATCGAGGCCCCCGCACCGGCGGAGTACCCGACCAGCGCACTGCGGGAGAAGTCCGCCCGGCGCGCCAGCTCCCCGGCGCGTCCCTGCGTGATCTCCAGCCCGAGGCTGCTCAGGTGCGCCTCCGGGGTGACGAAGGTCAGGTTCGCCGCACCGTAGCCGATGCGCACCGCGTACCCGCGGGACGCCAGCTTCTTCGCGTAGCTCTCCCCGAAGTACCGCCCGTCGCCGCCCACGCCGGCGGTCATCAGGACGAAGGGGAACTTCTGGTTCGGGTCGGACGACCGCGGGACGTAGTCCCGGTGGCCGAACTGGAGCACCGGCACACCGCCGGGGCCGAAGGGTGGCGGCGCCCACTGGCCGGACTCGGAGACGCTGTAGCGTCCTCCCCCGGCGTAGTCGGCGTAGGCGGGGGCAGCAGCAGGGGCGGCATGGACGGTGCCGGACAGGACGAGAAGCCCGGCGAGGGACAGCGCGACTGCCCGACGGAGAACCTTGAGTCGAATCATGCTCCTCATTCTCACCAGCGCGCGCGCAGCGTGCCCGTCAGTGTTTAGGTTCCCACCAGGACCATAAGCGCAGGTGATGATGCGTGCGTGCTCCCCCTTGCTACCCTGGTCCAGTCACCCGGCCCGTGCGCCGGACCCCGCCTGCCGAAAGGACCACCATGACCGCCGGACGAATGAACGCGCTGGCCTGGGTCGCCGAGATCCTCGGCCTGATCATCGTGATCCTCGGCGTGGCCAGCGTGTTGCCGGAGCGATTCCTCGCCGCCGGCCTGCTGCTCATGGTCGTGGGCATCCTCGCCAAGTTCCGGGTCAAGAAGATGGGTCGCCAAGGCTGAGGCCCAAGGCCACCGGCCGGAAGTGTTACCACTTTTCGGTAGTCACTGCCGCCGCCCCAGCAGGCCTCCGATTTCCTTCGCCGCCTCGGCAACCCGGTCCAGCAGCTGCTCGGTGATCTCGAGGTCCCCCTTCGTCGCCACGGACACCGAGCCGAGCGGGTCCTTCGTCGTCCTGATGGGCATCGCCAGCGCGGACACGTCCACGTCATACTCCCCCTTCGTCGAGCAATAGCCGTTCTTCCGGATCTCAGCGAACTGTTCCTCAATGTCCGTCACGGCGGTCCTGGTCTTGTCCGTGTAATGCGCCATCGGCCGACTGCCGGTGAGCTGGTTCCGCATGATCGACGGAAGGAACGCGTAGTAGGCCTTCGAGATCGCCCCCACATGCGCAGGGAAAAGTTCGCCGGTCATCGGGTAGTTCCGCAACGGTCCTTCCACTCCATCGACCGCCAACACGGCCCGCATATGCGCATGGTCGGCGACCGCGAAAGTCGCGGTGAGCCCCGTGTCCTCCGCCAACTTCGCAACGACCGCCCTGGTCTGGTTGGCCAGGGATGCCGTCCCATGCCAGGTCCGCGCGAGCCCCAGAACCCGGCCGCTGAGCCTGTAGGTCCTCCGTCTCGGATCCCGGCGCAGGAAGTCCATCGCAGTGAGTGTGTCGATCGTTCTCATCGCCGTCGACGTCGAGCACCCGAGGTGACGTGCCAGCTCAGAGACACCGACCTCACGCCGGTCGGCGTCGAACAACAGAAGTGTCGCGAGGACACGTTCCGCACTCTTCAGTGTGTCGGTCATGTAACCAACATACCGCATAGAGGGAAACCTATTGCTCTTAGGAAACCGGTACCGGAGGCTATGAAGTGATCCAGACCGGTGGCACCCACCGGAAGAGACCTACGACACCAAGGAAGGAGTTCTCCGTGACTGACGTGAACTCAGCCGACGAACCGTACACGGACTACGCGTACTTCGACACGGCAGCCGCAGCGCCACCCGTTCAGGAGGCCGTCGACGCGGCCGTGAACTACCTCAGAAAGACCGGGGAGGTCGGCCCCTACCTTCCCCAGTTCAGGAGCGAGATCTACGCACGGGTGGAGGAGATCCGGGCCGAGACCGCGACCCTCTTCCAGGCCGAACCCGAGGAGATTGCCTTCACCCGCAACGGCACCGAGGCCATCTGCCTCGTAGCCCGGGGACTGCAGTGGGACGAGGGCGACGAGATCATCGTCCCCGACACCGAGATGTTGAGCAACGTTGCCATCTGGCGACTTCTCGAGCAGGAGGTCGGGGTCAAGGTCGTCACCGTGGAAGCAGGGGCCACCGGCGTCCTCGACCCCGGGCAGATCGCCCGAGCGATCACGGACCGCACCCGGCTGATCACCTTCGCATCCCAGTCGAACGTGACCGGTGTCGTCCAGCCTGTCCGGGCCATCTGCGAAGTCGCCGCCGCCCGCGGCGTCCTCACCCACGTCGACGCCGCGCAGTCGCTCGGCATCGTCCCGCTGGGATTCGACGACTGGAGTTGCGACTTCATCTCCGCGTGCACCCGCAAGGGGCTACGCGGCATCGAAGGGTCGGGAGTCCTCGCGGTACGTTCCTCCCTCGTGGAGCAACTCAGGCCGACGCTCGCCGGATGGTGGAACTCCAGCATCGATCCCGTCACCGGCGACGTGGCCTTCCCCACGACCGCCCGACGCCTAGAGGCGGGCTCCCCCAACGTTCCCGCCGTCCTCGCCCTCGGCGGTGCAGTCGGGGCCGCCCAGCACGTCGGCATCGACCACATCCACCAGACGGTCCGTGAACTCACGGACTACGCAGCCGGCCGACTCCGCGCCCTCGGCAACGTGGACATCTATGGCCCCGAGGACGACTCCCGCCGCCTGGGAATTATCCCCTTCAACCTCCGCAGCGTCGATTCAGACCAGCTCACAAAGTCGCTGGAAGACCGCGGCATCATCATCGAGTCAGGACACTTCATGGCGGGCCCGATCCTCGCGGAATACGGCATCGAGAAGATGGCCCGGATCTCACTCAACTACTTCAACACCAGCCAGGAGATCGACCGTCTCGTCGACGCGATCTCAACGTGGAAGGACTAACCGCATGACTCGCGCACTTCTCATGAGCAGTTCCCGGAAGGACAATCTGGGATACCTGGAGCACGCCGACACGCAGCTCCGCACCATCCTGGAGGGGACGAGCCGCAAGGTCCTCTTCATCCCCTACGCGGCGGTGTCATTTAGCTACGACGCCTACGAGGACCTGGCATCCCCTGCATTCCTCGCTGCAGACGCCGAGCTGACCTCGGTACACCGTTTCGACGACCCCGTAGCCGCCGTCAACGACGCCGACGTCGTCGCAGTCGGCGGGGGCAACAGCTTCGCCCTGTTGAGTCGGCTCTACGAGGCCGGTCTCGTCGACGCGATCCGGGACCGGGTCGGCGGCGGCCATGCCTCCTACATCGGTTGGAGCGCGGGGACGAACGTCGCCACCCCCACCATCCGCACGACGAACGACATGCCCATCGTCGAACCCCCGACGCTAGCCTCCATCGGACTCGTCCCCTTCCAGATCAACCCCCACTTCATCCCCGGCAAGCCGCAGGGCCACAACGGAGAGAGCAGGGAGGAGAGGTTGCTGGAGTTCACGGAGATCAACCCGACCGAGGAAGTGCTGGGGCTCTACGAAGGTGGCGCCTTGTTGGTCGACGGCACCCACGGCGAGGTCCTCGGAGAGCGCGACGCACTCGTATTCTCCCACGGTGTCGAGCCGACCCCCCTCGCGCGGAACAAGCGCTTCCCCCTCTCCGACCTGAAAGGACCGGCCAACTGATGTCACTTCGCGAAATCATGGACGTCTGCGACCTCATGGACGACCCGGGGCTCACCGGTGAGCGGATCGCCGACCTGCTCCGCGCGCCAGCCGCGCCCGGCGTCCGCGTCAACGTGGAACGGGTCAGCTACGACGAGCCGGAGGACACCTCGAAGTTCTGCGACTTCCTGAAGATCACGGTCCCGGGGATCTCCGGCGCCTCAGCCGGAGGCGACTCGCCGACCCTCGGACTGGTCGGCAGACTCGGCGCCCAGCAGGCACAACCGGAGCGGATCGGCTACGTCTCTGACGCCGACGGGTCGATCGTCGTACTGGCGGCGGCCCTGCGGCTCATCCGACTTGCGGCCGCCGGAGGCCGACCAGACGGGGACGTCGTCATCACCACCCATGTGGCGACGCATGTGAGCATCACGCCGAGGGAGCCCGTCGACTTCATGGGCACCCCCGTGTCCTCGGACGTCATGAACACCCACGAGGTCGACAACTCAATGGACGCGATCTTGTCCTTCGACACGTCCAAGGGAAATCGGCTGATCAACCACCGCGGTGTGGCGATCTCCCCGACCGCCCAGGCTGGCTACCTGCTGCCGGTCGCGAATGACCTGGTCACACTGCTGGAGTATGCGACGGGCGAGCCCGCGAGGACGTTCCCTCTGTCGCAACAGGACATCACCCCGTACGACAATGGGCTGAGGCACTTCAACTCGATCATGCAGCCGACGGTCGCCACAGATGCCCCGGTCGTGGGCGTCGCGCTCACCGCCAAGGCCGTAGTCCCAGGATCATCCACGGGTGCCAGCTACGAGTCCGCCCTGTTCGACGCCACCCGCTTCGCCGTTCAGGCTGCGAAACAGTTCGGCCGGGGCGAGGTGAGCTTCGTGGATTCCGACGAGGTCGCCACCCTGACCGAGCGCTACGGCCCCATGGACCGCTTCCAACAATAGGGCGTTCAGGGCGCGCGACCACACGCGCGCCCGGGCCACCCCTCCCCTGCGAGAAAGAGCCATCATGGAAACCCCACCCGCAGCAGACAACACCACTGCCACCCCTACTGCACCGCCACAGCATCCCCGTGCCTATGAACCCGGTGTATTCATCCTCTGCATCCTTCTGAGCCTCCTCGGCGCGATCATCGGTGTCCACCTGATCACCACGCTGGGAATCTCCGCCAACACCAGTGTCATTGGCGCTGTCATCGCCATGATGATCGGCAGGGCGTCGTTCGCCGGGCTACGTAAGTTCAGGAACCCTCACCGGCAGAACCTGCTGCAGACCGCCATCTCAACGGCGACATTCGCAGCAGCGAACGCACTGCTCGCGCCCATCGCCGTCCCGTATGCACTCGGTCAACCCGAACTCGTATGGCCGATGCTTCTCGGATGCTCCATCGGAGTCGCGGTCGACGTGTTCGTGCTGTTCCGTGCTTTCGGCTCTCGGTTCATGCCCGCATCTGCCCCGTGGCCGCCCGGGGTCGCCTCGGCGGAGACCATTCGCGCCGGAGTCCTCGGAGGTCGTCGCGTCTTCATCCTCCTCGGCGGTGCCGTCGTCGGTATCGGTGGTTCGCTTCTCTCTTTGCCGATGTCGGCGGCCGGTGTCGCGCTGATCGGCAACCTCTGGGCCTTGCTGATGTTCGCATTCGGGCTGTTGATCGCGCAGTACGCGCCGGCATTGTGGGGCATCAACCTGAGTGAGCTCTACGTCGCTCACGGTTTCATGATCGGCGCCGGCGTGGTCGCGTTGTTGCAGGTCGTCTGGATCATCTTCAAGTCCCGGACAGCATCGGGAAAGCGCTCCGAGGCTGCCCGACTCGACGAAGTCGCGAAGGACGAGACCCTCGGGTACACCATCACCGATGCCGCCCTTGGCCGCGCGATCAGCACGGGCTACATTCTCTTCGTCCTAGGGGCGCTGCTCATCGCCCTCATCGGAGGTGCAACCTCCGACCTGTCCGGATGGGGATTGCTCGGATTCATTCTCTTCGCCGGTGCAGCTGCCATGGTCCACGAGCTGATCGTCGGCCTGGCCGCCATGCATGCCGGCTGGTTCCCCGCCTTCGCCGTCACCCTGATCTTCCTGATCTTCGGACTGTTCCTCGGCATTCCGACAGTCCCGTTGGTCATCCTCGTCGCGTACTGCTCCGCCACCGGTCCTGCTTTCGCGGACATGGGCTACGACTACAAGGCCGGCTGGATTCTGCGTCGGGAGACCCGACCGTGGCGGGAGTACGAACTCGCCGGACGTCGTGAACAGCTCAAGGCGTCAATCATCGCCATCGTCGTGGCAATCGGCGTCGTCGCAATTTCCTGGCAGGGGCTCTTCGCGGACGGAAGCATCCCACCGTCCGCCACCGTCTTTGCCGACACGATCACCGCGGGTATCTCCGACCCGGACATTGCGAAGACCATGGCGATGTGGGCGATCCCGGGGGCAGCGATCCAGCTACTGGGCGGATCCACCCGGCAGATGGGCGTCCTGTTCGCCACGGGACTGCTCGTGGCAACCCCGCAGGCCGGGTGGCTCGTCCTCATCGCCTTGGCGACCCGGGTGGTGTGGCGCAAGCTGCGCGGGCCTGACGACACAGCTCTGACCCTGCTCGGTGCCGGCATCATCGCCGGCGACAGTGTCTTCAACGTCGGCAAGGTCGCACAGTAGCCTCAACACTCCAGTCCCGCAGAAGTGTTACCACTTTTCCGGGACGCCGGACGACAAAACCCCAGGTCACGAAAAACGGGCCGCCGAAAAGTGGTAACACTTTCTAGCGGCCGCCCAGCCGCCGCCGCGACACGAACTGGTAGCGGTCGCCGCGGAACGCCGACTCCGTCCACTCCACCCGCGAGCCGTCCTCCCCGAAGCCGGTGCGGTGGACGAGCAGCAGCGGCAGCCCCGTCGCCACCCGGAGCAGGTCGGCACGCACCGGGTTGCAGGGCACGGTCTCCACCACGTCCTCCACCTCGACGATGCCCATCTCGTACTCCTCGGCGAGCATGCGGTACAGCGAGTCCTGCGCCTCCAGGCGGTCGGTCAATTCGGTGAGGTCGCCGGGCAGGTGCACGGTCTCGTGGGCGAGCGGTTCGCCGTCCACGGTGCGCAGCACCTCGAAGCGAGTGATCAGTGCACCGTCCTCCAGCCGCAGGTGCTCGGCCACGCTGTCGGACGCCTGCTCACAGCGCGCCGAGAGCACCACGCGCCCGGGACGCCAACCCTCGGACTCGGCGTTGCTGGAGAACGAGACCTGCGGCAGCAGCATCATCTTCGGGGAGGCCACGAAGGTGCCGCTGCCCTGGGTGCGTTCCAGGCGTCCGTCGGAGACGAGTTCGCCGATGGCCTGGCGCACGGTGGTGCGTGACGTGCCGAAACGTTCGGCCAGTTCGCGTTCGGTGGGGACGGCGGTGCCCGGGTCGAGGTCGTCGATGAGCTCGAGGATCTGATTCTTGACCAGGTAGTACTTGGGCACCTTCATGCGACCACCGTACCGGGGGCGGGTGTAGCCCGGGCAATCCACCCGCGGGCGTGACCCTTGACACCGCGAATTGGTCTAGTCCAATATGGGCGGTACTGGTCCAGGACGGCCCCGCACCGGTCCCCCGGACCCCCACCTGATGCGAGGAGTCTTCCGTGACCACCCCACACACCGACACCGGGAAGAAGCGCGGCGGCCTGCGCATCCCCGGGTTCGCCCAACTCCAGAGGCTCGGCAAGAGCCTCATGCTGCCGATCGCCCTGCTCCCCGCCGCCGGCATCCTGCTGCGCCTCGGGCAGGACGACATGCTCGGCGGCACCGACATCCCCGTCATCGGCCCGTTCTTCGACTCGATGAGCGCCGCCGGTGACGGCATCTTCGGCAACCTCGCCATCCTCTTCGCCGTCGGCGTGGCCATCGGCTTCGCGAAGAAGGCCGACGGTTCCACCGCCCTGGCCGCCGTCGCCGGCTACCTGGTGATGACCTCCGTCTTCGACTCCATGTCCCCCGTCGTCCTGGAGGGCGTGGAGGACGCCGCGGGCGACCAGGCGATGATCGACTACAGCGTCTTCGGCGGCATCATCGTCGGCCTGATCACCGCCTGGCTGTTCGACAGGTACCACAACATCGAACTGCCCCCGTACCTGGGATTCTTCGGCGGACGGCGCTTCGTGCCGATCGTCGTGTCGCTCACGGTGCTGTTCGTCAGCTTCGCGATGGCCTACGTGTACCCGCTGTTCAACAGCGGCCTGACCTCCGTCGGCCAGTTCATCGCCGGCTCGGGTGCACTGGGCGCGTTCATCTACGGTTTCGCCAACCGCATGCTCATCCCGCTGGGACTGCACCACATCCTCAACACCTTCATCTGGTTCATCTACGGCGACTACGAGGGCGCCAACGGCCTGGTCACCGGCGAGCTCAGCCGGTTCGCCGCTGGCGACCAGTCCGCCGGCCTGCTGACCTCCGGTTTCTACCCGGTCCTGATGTTCGGTCTGCCCGCCGCGGCCCTGGCGATGATCCACGTGGCCAAGCCGCGTCAGCGCACGGTGGCCGTGGGCATCTTCGGCGCCGCCGGCCTCACCGCCTTCCTGACCGGCGTGACCGAGCCGCTGGAGTTCGCGTTCATGTTCCTGGCGTTCCCGCTGTACGTGATCCACGCCGTGCTCACCGGCCTGTCCCTGGCGGTGGCGCACCTGCTGGACATCCACCTGGGCTTCTCCTTCTCCGCGGGCCTGATCGACCTGTTGCTCTACGGCCGTGCACCGGCGGCACACAACATCCTGCTGCTGGTGGCGCAGGGCCTGATCTTCGCGGTGGTCTACTACGTGATGTTCCGCTTCGCGATCACCCGCTGGAACCTGCGTCTGCCCGGCCGTGTGCCGGACGACGAGTACGAGGCGTCCCTCGCCGCACAGGAGTCGCAGGACGCCGCGGCGACCGGCACGCAGCGTGCCGAGCAGCTCATCGCCGCGTTCGGCGGGCGCGACAACCTCGTCGGCGTCGACGCCTGCATCACCCGTCTGCGCATGGAGGTCGCCGACAAGTCCAGCGTGGACAAGGGCGCGCTGAGCGCCCTCGGCGCCGCCGGAGTCATGGAGGTCGGCAACAACGTGCAGGCCGTCTTCGGCACCCAGTCGGACGTCCTGAAGGACGAGATCAAGGCCGCGCTCGCCGGCCCCGCGCCGGCCGCGGCACCCACCACTGCACCAGAGCCCGTCGCCGAGACTGCGCAGCAGGAGACCCCGGACGAGGCCGTCGCCGCCGACGCACTCCCCGAACCCACGCTGGTCCGCGCCCCCGTCCAGGGCCGCACCGTCGCCCTGTCGGAGGTGCCGGACAAGACCTTCGCCGCCGGCACCGTCGGCCCGGGCCTGGCCATCGAGCCGACGACCACCGACGGCATCGTCGAGGCCGTCGCACCGGTGTCCGGCAAGCTCATGCAGCTGCTGCCCCACGCCTACGCCATCATGACCGACGACAAGACCGCCGTGCTCGTCCACCTCGGACTGGACACGGTGAAGCTCCAGGGCGAGGGGTTCACCCTCCACGCCGCCAAGGGCGACCGCGTGGTCCAGGGCCAGCCGGTGATCACCTACGACGTCGCCTCCGTCGAGGCCGCCGGGTACCCCACCGTCGTGCCGGTCGTCGTGATGGACGCTCGCGGCGCCACCGTCGACGAGCTCGCCGAGCCGTCCGCCCCGGTGTCCACGATGCGTCCCCTGTTCACCGTCACCAAAAAGAAGTAGACCGAGAAGAAGAAGTAGGAGAACCCACCATGGAGATCATCATCCTGCCCGGCGCGGACGCCACCGACGCCGCAGGTGCCGCCGGCGCGCTGGCCGGCAGGGCCGTCGCGACGCTGCTGGAGCGCAAGCCGGACGCCGTCCTCGGGCTGGCCACCGGGTCGTCCCCCCTGCCCGTCTACGACGACCTCGTCGCCCGCCACGACGCCGGCGAGCTCTCCTTCGCCCGCGCCCGCGCCTTCACCCTCGACGAGTACGTGGGTCTGGCCGCCGGGCACCCGGAGCGCTACTCCACCGTGATCCGACGCGAGTTCACCTCCCGCGTGGACTTCGCCGACGACGCCGTGCAGGGCCCCGACGGCCTGGCCGAGGACATCCCGGCGGCCTGCCTCGCCTACGACGACGCCATCCGCGCCGCCGGTGGCGTGGACCTGCAGATCCTCGGCATCGGCACCGACGGACACATCGGCTTCAACGAGCCGGGTTCCTCCCTGGCCTCGCGCACGCGTATCAAGACGCTGACCCACCAGACCCGTGTCGACAACGCCCGTTTCTTCGACGACGACCTGTCCAAGGTCCCCACCCAGTGCCTCACCCAGGGGCTCGGCACGATCATGGAGGCCCGCCACATCGTGCTGGTGGCCACCGGCCAGAACAAGGCCGAGGCCGTGCACCAGCTCGCCGAGGGCGGGGTGAGCGCCCTGTGGCCGGCGACGATCCTGCAGCACCACCCGCACGTCTCCGTCCTGGTGGACGAGGCCGCGGCCGGACGCCTGCAGCTCGCCGACTACTACCGGGCGACGTACGCCGCCAAGCCCGTCTGGCAGGGCCTGTGAGCACGCTCAACACCGCCGACGTCCTGGTCACCGGCGACGAGGTCCTGCGTCCCGGCTGGATCGAGGTCACCGGGGACACGGTGAGCGCCCTCGGCGCCGGCGCGCCGCCGCAGGACGTGCAGGACGCCGCGACGGCGCAGGACGTGCTGGCGCTCGGCGAGGTCACCGTCGTGCCCGGGTTCGTGGACATGCACGTCCACGGCGGCGGGGGCGGGGCGTTCCCCGTCGCCACCGACGAGGAGACCGCCACCGCCGTGGCGATGCACGCCGCACACGGCACGACCACGATCATGGCGTCGCTGGTGTCGGCGCACCCCGACGAGCTGCTGCGCGAGGTCGACGTCCTGTCGGCCCACGTCCGCGACGGCCTGGTCGGCGGCATCCACCTCGAGGGGCCGTGGCTCTCCCCGGCGAAGAAGGGTGCGCACGACCCGACAGCCCTGCGCCACCCCGGCCACCCCGACGCCGGCGAGCTCACCCGTGTGCTCGACGCCGCGCGCGGCACCGTGCGCATGGTCACCTTCGCCCCCGAGCTCGACGGGGCGTTGGACGCCGTGCGACGCACCGTCGACGCCGGCGCGGTCGCCGCCGTCGGACACACCGACGCGTCCTACGAACAGACCCTCGCCGCCATCGACGCCGGCGCACGCGTGGGAACCCACCTGTTCAACGCCATGCGCCCGGTCCACCACCGCGAACCCGGCCCCGTCACCGCTCTGGTGGAGGACCCGCGGGTGACCGTGGAGATGATCGGCGACGGCGTCCACCTGCACCCCTCGCTCTACCGCGGCGTCTGCGACCTCGTCGGGCCGGACCGGGTCACCCTGGTCACCGATGCCATGGCCGCCGCGGGCATGCCGGACGGCTCCTACCGTCTCGGCACCCTCGGCGTGGACGTGACCGGCGGCGTGGCGCACGTCGCCGGCACCGACACCATCGCCGGCAGCACCGCGACCATGGACCAGCTGTTCCGCTTCGCCGTGGAACACGGGGCTGCGGCCCGGGATGGGGAAGATGCCGACGGAGACCGCGATGCCGCGCTGCTGCAGGCCGTCCGGCAGACCTCGGTCAACCCCGCCCGCGCCGTCGGCTTCCCCACCGTCGGCCTGCACGTCGGCGGACGCGCCGACCTCGTCGTGCTCGACACCACCCTCCAGGTGTCCACGGTCATGCGCGGCGGGGAACTCCTCTCACCCCTCACGACGCGGTAGCCGCGACCCCGCTCAGCGTCCCCGGTTCCGCCGCGTCCGAGGAGGCTGCAGTCCCGGCGGGGTCAGCGGGGGTCACGCGGGACGGGCTGGCGAAGGAGGCGCGCGACAGGATCACGAACGCCGCGCACAGCAGCACCAGCGCGATCCAGTAGGGCACGCCCGCGCCGATGCCGTAGAGCACACCGACGGCCAGGGGGACGACCACGCCGACGGCGTTCTGCATCCCCTGCGTCACCCCGGCGAGCCAACCCTGCTCGTCGTCACCGACGGAGGTGGAGAGCACGCCGTTGAGCGTGGCGGTCATCGGGCCCTCGCCCGCACCCAGCATCAGGGTGCCGGTGATCAGCAGCCACGGTTGCTGCAGCACCGACGCCAGCAGCGCCAGCGCCAGCACGCCGAGGGCCTGCACCACGATGCCGCCGAGGATCACCCCGCGCTCACCGACCCACTTGAGCAGGTGCGCCACCGCCAGGGACAGGCCGGT
>NZ_JBQSYJ010000021.1:0-37207 GCF_052379185.1 Corynebacterium sp. AOP12-C2-36
CAATACTGACCGCCCCCAACAACACGGGTGGTGGGGGGGGGGGGTGGGGGGGGTCATCCCCCCGCCACCCCTCGGCTTCGAGTGTCCCTCGGCGTAGAAAACATGCTCTCACGTGGGGATATAGTACGTTGTTATTAGAGGAAAAGTAAATTTTGGACTTCATCATATGCGAGATACTTAGGCCAGCCTCGGCGGTGGAGGGTGGCGGGCAGGGGGGGGGCGCCACCCCGCCACCCCGCCACCCTTGCCGGAAAACCAACTTTGACCTGCGTGGATATAGGGTGGCGGGTGCCGCCACCCTTCGTAGATAGCCGCCACCCTCTATGTTCTCCCCGCCCCTGTCGGCCTCTGAGCCTCGGCGTTCAGCGCTGTGCGCCCGAGAAGTGAAGAAAGTCCATCAGCGAAGCTGTGGGCACCGATTCCGGCGATCGTGGGGGGCTGTCTGCGGTGTCGGCCGGCGAACCGAGTGAGTGGGCGACAGTGAATGGCTGTCCACCGACTACCGATCGACACGGGTGTTAGTCTCGCTCACCATCGCGGGGGAATCCCTCCCGCTCACCGCCCCCTCGCTGCGGAGGATCTCCATGACGCCCATCTCAGCCACCCGGTTCCGTAGGTGGCTCGCCGCGCCGTCGGCACTGCCGTGGATCGTTCTCGTGCTCGCCGGGGTACTGGCCGCGGGCATCGTCGCTGTCGTCACCATCGAGTGGCCGCTGGGTCTGCCTCTGGGCTTGGCAGCCGCGGTCACTGCGGCGTCCGGTGCCGGGTACGTGATTGAGCAGCGCGATAGCCGGCGGCTGGCACGGCAGGGTTGGGGCAGCCTCCCTGTGCCCGTCGGACCGACGGTCGACCCCGACCGTCCTGAGGCATCGTGACGACCCACCGCCTCCTCACCAAGGATGCCTGGCGTCAGCTGGTTCGTCGCGCAGCGCTCGTCGTGGCGGCGCTGTTGGCCCTCATCGTGACTGTGGCGGGTTTTGCCGGCCTATGCCTACTCGCACCCCGACTAGGCCTGTCGTCGCCGTCCTGAGCCTCGTGGCCGCGTTGTGCGATGCCGCCGAGGTCGGCCTGGAGAAAACCGGTTACCCTGCAAAGTCGACGCGGGTCCCTGCCCACCGCAGGCAGCCGCGTTTCCGGGCTGCGGGCTGCCCGCCCCGTCTGCCTACGGGGACCCCGTCGAGATATGTCCGGTGAATTGGGGAAACAGCAGTTTGCAATGCGCCCGAAGAGTCATGCATAAGATGTGCTGCACTGGGTTTCCGATCTTCTTGGTGAAATGCAACGCCGGGTGGTTCCTGTGGTATTTTTCCGCAGTTTCCGGGTAGTGGAAAAAGCTGCGAGAACCGTGTTATTCTGTTTCGTGACACAGGCCCGATGCGGCGTCGTCGCCCACGATCGCCGGGAAGCCGTGTCTGTGCAGTACACCGTAAGTCCGCCACAGCCTACAAGGAGTAACCAATCATGGCCCAGAAAACCGTCACTCAGATCATCGACGACCTCACCGACGAGGTGATCTCGGAGAATGACAACCACATCACCATCCACGTCGATCACGGAAACGGCCGCGTTCGTCAGTTCGACACCACCGCGGAGAACCTGTCGAATGTCGCCACCGGCGACGAGAACGCCCTTCGACTGGCCGACCCGGAGGCCGGCTCCGTCCCGCAGCGTGGAACCCGCAAGTCAAGCAGGGCTACCCCGATTCGCCAGTCCAACCGCACCAAGCGGGTGCGCAACTGGGCCCGTGACAACGGCTACGAGGTCCACGAGCGCGGGCGGATCAGCAGCGAGGTCTTCGACGCCTACAACAAGGCACACGCCGCGTAGGGGGAGTGACCCTCCCTCCCTCCCTCCCTCCCAACCCGCACATCGCGAAGCCCCCGGCCGAGAGTTCCTGGCCGGGGGCTTCGTTTGCTGCCGGAGACCGACAACAAGTGTCGCGGCGGTATACCGCTACAGCAACATAGCGCTACAGCCGCGCAACGGAAGGACTACAACGTTGTGTCCGCGCGGCGCTGCAGCGCTTTCGCTGTAACGCTACAGCGCCAAGATATCGGGCCCATCCCCACACCCACTGCCGCCACAGCACCACCGATACCCAAGGAGACCCCACCGATGTGCCAGGCATGCGATGACCCGCGCGGAGGGTACCGCTGCGACGATGGCCCAATCATCCGGTTCCGGCTGTGAAAGCGCCAGGAATCCAAGCGCTACTGCCGACACTTCGCCGAAAAGATCTTCGACCTCTCCGGAGACCGGGACCTGTCCCGCCGAGCCAAGTCCGCCAGGATCAGCTCTATGGAGCAGCTCACCCACGCCGCCGACATGATGGTCGACGCCATGGGTGTGTTCTTTCAGCGCCCGGACTGGCACGCCAGTCCGTTCCGCGGTGACTAGAGCTGGGCGACCAGATCGTTGGAGCTGCGTCCGCGTGCGCGCCAGCGGCGCGCCATACCGGCTAGCCGGTCGGCCATCTCGTTGCCGTGCACTCCGGCGTGGCCCTCGCTCCACCCCAGCACCACCTCGACGCCACGCGCCCGGGCGTCGGTGAGCACGCTGCGTAGGCAGACGCGCAGATGCTCGACGGCGGCGTTCTCGCGCGGGTGAGTCTCCTGGGCCAGGCCGATGGCAGCCTTGGAGTCCGTGGAGATCTTCAGGGAGTGGGTCCGGGTGGAGAACACAGCCACGGCCGTGGCGATGCCGAGCACCTCGGCGTCGAGTGACGCCGGCGGGGCGTCGCGACGCACGGTGGCCACCGCAACCTGCCGCGCACCGTGGGCGACGACGCCCGCGGCGGCGGCCACGTCGTCACGTACGGAGCCGTCAGTAAACACCTGCAGGTGTTCGCTGCGCCGGACGTTGACGGGCAGCCGGTAGTCCACCTGCGCGCCGAACAGTTCGGCGACCCACCCGGCCTGGGTGATCACGGCGTCGGCGCCGGGGAGGTCTGTGCCCTTGCCGGTGGAGGTGAGTTCCCCGGTGCGGGTGAGGGTCTGCAGGTCAAGCCAGTCGTGGTGCGCGGTGAGGTCGGGGACACGGAAAGTTCGCACGTCCGCGCCCCGCCGCTCGCGCACGGTGCCGGCGACGTCGGGGGCCACGAACGGCTCGGGTCGGGCTGCAGGGTCCGGCGGTCGCAGATCCAGCAGGATGAGCCCGTCGGTGTCGGTGCGGTCGATCATCTGGCCCAGGGCGTCGGCGGCCACGGAGGCCGCGGATCCAGGCACCGCGGTGGCGATGGCCTTGCTGCGCAGCTGCGAGGGCGAGACCCCGGAGGTGCACCGCATGGCGAACGTAATGGGAGCAGGGACCGGATTGATAGTGACCATGATGGCTGCTGCGCGGGGAAGCATGGAGTCGCCGGAAGCGGCCAGCACCACCGCCCGAGAGCTGGTGAGCACCCGGTGAAGGCTGGCGAGGTAGACCCGTAGCCGGGTGCCGAGGATCGTGGGCCAGGTTCGAGGATCGGTATCCGGGGTGCCCAGGTGGCTGCGGCGGGCACGGAGACGGCGTTGTGTGGGCATGGATGCCGGAGTTGGGGCAGGCATTGGTCGTGGGTCCTTTCAGGGGTGTTCACCACAGCAGGTTGCTGCAGCGGGTCTGGTAGCTCCCAGGATACCTCCTGGCATACCACCCTGGCGCGTCCACCCCGTGTGGTCTGGCATTACGTGGGTTGCTGGTCCGGAAGAATCGTGGAACTGTAGAGGGAACCAGCACCGGGTGCTCAGACAGAATCAGGGTATTTCAGCTATCAGTAGCGCCGGTGGCCAGACGCACAAGGAGATGGCTTCCATGTAACGCAACGACGATTGTCATCCGTAGGGGGCGTTGCCGCCGTCATTGGTTTTCGTCCCCGAACGTTTTAGGACCGCCGCCGACTGATCACAGTGGCGGCCTACCAGGTATTTTCAAGCGACTTTCTTGGCGGAACGGCCGCTTGGGGCGTGCTCGCGCGCGTGCCCCACTGATACCGTTTACTCATAAATGAGTACTTGACCTGTGATCAATTAACCGAACCCGAGGCGATCACACCACGACGCTCCGGGATTTTAGAGACAGAGGAAAAGCAGATGCCCCAGGAAGCCTTTGCCCACATCGCTCCCCGAAGTATCCGGAAGATCAGCGAGGAAGAGCTGATCAAGGCGTGGGAGAACCGCGAGACGGATCGAAAAGGGTCCCTGGCGGTGTTCTCCCACGCGGCGTTCAGCTACCGAAAAGGCGACATGTCCCGGATCCTGGAGTGCGACCCCAAGGAGCTCCGACAGTTCCTGGCGCCGAAGCTCCCGCCGGAGACGGTCGCCGACATCAAGCCGCTACTGCCCACCGGCCACCCCAGCTCGCACGAGCGCCAGATCACCGGCGACCCGGCGGCGCTGGACCGCTACATCGGTTGGCTGCGCTACGTCGGCTGGTACCAGGAGGAGATCGCCCGCTCGATCGGTTTGTCCCGTCAGACCGTGGTCAAGGACAACCCGTCGGGTGAGGTCGTCCCGCCGCCCGACCGCGAGGAACGTCTCCCGCGCCCGCAGCGGGTGAAGTTCTACCCGCTGCGCATGGTCCCGGGCTACATCTTCGAGGACGGCGCACCGCCGCGGTTCTACAAGAGCCACCTGCCGAAGTACATCCAGGAGAAGTTGGTCGATCTCGACACGAAGGTCGCCGAGGCCTACGTGCGTGAGTCACAGGCGGATGGCCGCGATAAGCAGAAGCGCCGCGAGATGATCCGGCGCACCGAGCTGGCACTGGTGACCTACGCGCGGGAGATTCAGAAGGAGGAGCATGTCTCGCTGAACTCCATGTCGGATCTGCTGCGCCCCGGCAACCGCAACTACATCGCCCGCATGGCCCGCCGGCACGGGTTCGATGTGTACGTCGCCGAGAGCGTGCGTGCGGTGAGCCCGGTGGCCAGGCACTGGGAGATGTCACGGTCGTCGTCCGCCCGCGCCTTCGACACGCTGAACAAGCGCCGCCGCGAACAGGAGGAGAAGGCGAAGGTCGAAGCTCAGCGCAAGAAGGACGAGGAGCAGGGACGTGACGCCTAAGCGGCGCCGATCCCGCCTGGCGACCGTTCGACAGGCCAACCCGTGGCGTAGCCGGGGAGTGGACCGCCGCGGGCGGCGATACACCCGTCGGCGTGCCGTGACCCCGGGCAACAGCGTGCGTGGCTGGTTGATCTTTGTGTTGACGGTCGTGCTCATCGTCAGCTTCATTAACGTCGGGTGGGAGGCGCTGTTTGGCTGACCCGAAGAAACCCCCGCCGCGTGATGCGGCGGGGGTTTCCTGTTGCCCCTGGGGGAGCGCGCGGGGAGGAACCTGCGGGGCGGGGGTCAGGCGTCGAACAGGGACTCCTGGCCGGCGATCTCGCGGTGGAAAAACTTGTCCTCGTCGATGGACTCGATGTCGCCGATCGAGGCGACGAAGCGATCCAACTCCTCGACGTCAGCCTTGGGGTCGTCGGCGACCTGACGGGCCAGCTGGATGTACTTCGCCCGGGCGGAGGTGGCGAACGACGCGAAGTTCGGGTCGTCCGCGAACGCCGCCAGGTTGTGGTCGAGGTCCTCGAAGCAGTCGTCGATCATCTTGCCGCGCTCAGACGCCATCGTCGAGTCGTTGCGCGGGTCGCTGGGAACCTCGGTGAACTGGTCACCGAAGTCGTAGACCCGGCCGCCAGCGGTCGCGCCGTTGGCCGCGGCCTGATCCAGGTAGGCATGGGGGATCGCGCTGATGCCCTCCATGTACTCGCGGGAATCGTGAGAGACACCCTTGCGGGTCAACCTCGTCGCTGCGTCGCGGACGCGCTCAGCCTCGGCCGACAGACTGTCGGAATCCCACCCCAGAGCCTTGGCGGCGTCGTCCTCGCCGACCAGGACGCCCATGCTGATGACGCTCCGGATAGAGTCGCGGCGGTCCTCCATCTCCTGTGCTGCACGCTCACCGGCCGCGGCGTACCCCTCCGGGGTGTCGGCCCGCTGGGACAGGTCCTTGTCCCCGGCGGTGCGCAGATCCTCGTTCGCAGCAGCGTGCACCCGTTCCCACTGCTGTTCGTAGTCGAAGCTGGTGGGGGTCTCGCCCTCGGGCATGTCCAGGTACGTGTCACCGGCGGCGACATCGGCCCGGTTGTAGCGGTAGTCGGCAGCGTCGATGGCGCGGGCGCTTTCGCGCCGCGCCGTGACAGCCGCCTCGCGCAGGGCCTCGCCGCGCTCCGGGTCGCCCTTGGCGTGTGCATCGGTCGCCGCCTCGTCGAGGGCAGCGGCGGACTCCACGGCAACGCGGGCTGCCTCCTCCAGACGGCGGCGATCGCCGATCGACAGGTCGCGGGGATCCGCTTCCTCGCGCGCGTCAAGGGCGGCCTTCACCTCGTCAAGGGCGGGCTGGGAGGTATCAGTGATGATCCGGTCGGTCTCCGCGCGGGCCTCGGCGACCATTCTGTCGATCTCGTCGCCCACCTCGGAGGTGTCGCCCTGCTCCGCCGCACCGGTCTCGGTCGTGGCGTCGCCGGCCAGACGGGAAGCGTCGGCGTCCAGCTCGTCGACACGAGCGGCGTGGGCACTGCGCAACTCACCCTCGCGCTCGTCGAGCTGGACCAGGGTTGCCTCGTGGCGTGCGGCCACCCGATCGCGTCCCCGTTCGTAGGCAGACTCGGCCAGCTGCTCGGAACGGTCGCGCGCCGCCTCGATCTCGCCGATCTGCTCGGCGAACGACTCGTCCTCGGTCTTGCGGTCGTGCTCGTTGACCAGTCGAGCCGCGGCAAGATCCTCGGGGCTCATCTGAAGGGATTCCGCCAGCTCGTTGAGGTCGGTGTTCTCCTCGGCGATGCGGCGGGCCTCCTCGCGGCACTCGGCTTCCGCCGCAGCCTCGGCCGCCTCAGCGGCGGCACGTTCCTCGGCGTCGACCTTGGCCTGCTTGGCGTCCTGGTCAGCCTTGGCCTTCGACATGGCCTTGGCGATCGCTTCGCCGGAGCTGCGGTCGATGTGGATGAGGTTGGCTCCGGTGCCGGGCATCTCGTTGTCGAAGGAGTCGGGGCAGCGGCCCAGGGCGTCGGCGATGACGGGCATGTCGGCGGGGCTGGCCTTCAGGACCTGCTTGCCCATGGCGCTGCCGTACTCGCGCGACACCGCGGATGCGAGCTCGCGGCGTAGGGCGTTGTTGTTCTCCCGTCGGACTCGGGAGGTCGACGAGTTGGACTTGGAGTTCTCGCATCGGCGCCCCTTGGGCAAAAGGTCGGAACATGCGCGGCACATGGGTGGTACTCCGTTTCGTTGGGGATCATCTACGTGTGGTGTACGTATCACTGTGGCTTCACAGTAGGTGGTCCCTGAAACGTGCATCAAGGCGAACGGGCATGTCAGAGCAGATTAGTGGCCCGGTCTACCCGGAGGTTATGTCCACTACTCCTGATTTACTGATTGTGAGGGTCTGTGTGTCAACCCCGCTCCCGGCAGAGGCGAGTAAACCGGAAATGTCGGATAGTGACCAACCGCTGTTTCCGGCACCCGCCCCGGGCGCACTGCGGGCGCCGGTGGGGCGGTGATGACCGGGATCGGCGACGGCGTTCAGGGCGGCTCGGTAGATCCGCGCTACCGCCCGCAGCGTCTCGGCCGACGACGTAGCCAACCCGAGGGCTTCCGGGCCCTGCCACAGCGGGTGGAAGTGGTGACCGGTGCCCAGCAGCGGGTTGCGGGCCTGCAGGCGCGTTAGGACCTCGCCGTCGTCGGCGAGGGCGGCCACCTGGTAGTCGATTGACCACCCGGTGTCGGTGAGACCGTGGGTGATCCGCAGTGCGGACACGGCGACAGCACCGCACGTGCCGATCGCCCGGTCGGGGATGACCTCGACATCGAGGTGCTCGCGAGTTTCCGTGTCCCCCTGCGCCGGGGTGCGGGTGACGCGCACCATGACCCCGGCCAGACCGGCGAGGTCGGCTTCACCCAGCGGGGCCCACCCGTGCGGCAGTGCTTCCGCCTGTCGGCGGGTCGTGGCCTGCGCGCTGAGGTCGGCGTCCACCAGCTCGGCGGCCGCCGTGGGGCCGTGGTGCAGCCACGCCTCCATGGTCAGGTCGGACCACGGGTGGTGCAGGATGAGCTCCGCCATCCCCGGGAACAGCAGGGTGGCCGCACCGGCCGGCGAGATCGCCACCGACGCTCCGGTTCTCGATTGCCCCGCGGCAATCCCGCGTCGGGCGGCAGCGTAGGCCCCCGGACCGTGCGTGGCGGTGATCACCCGGTCGTCACCGCGGTTGTGCAGGCGAGCGGGGACAAGCATCAGGCCTCGGTCCGGGTGGCCTGAATCCCCACCGACGGCGCCCACCTCGGCCAGGGCGACGCCGACCTCGGCCTGTGCGGCGTTGAGGTAGCTGGTGGGGTCGTAGGCGGTGGGCAGCATGGTGAGGCTCTCGGTCTCTTGGCGGGTGGGGTTGTGCCGCTGAGCCTATCGCGGCCGGCGCCGCGCAGAGCCGGGCCCCGGACACCCGCCCGGTTGTCCGGGGCCGTTGGCGTGGGTGATGGGGCAGGCTCGCCAGGCTTGTCTGCGGCGCCGGTTAGCTGTAGACGTCCTTGATCTCGCGGTTGACCAGGTTGGCCCACGCGGAGGTTCCGGACTGGGTGAGGTTGCCGGAGTCGTTGACGTACCCGGGGTTGGAGTCGACCTCGGACTGCCAGTCGACGTAGCGGGTGTTGACGTTGTCCTCGGCGAACTGCCCGTAGCGGGCGTTGAGCTCGGCGCGCCACGGCTGCACGCGGTTGTTCAGCGCGCCCACGCCGACCAGCACCAGGGTGCGATCTGGTCCGACAGCGGTGCGCAGCGCCTCCAGGGTGCCGGTGCCGATGTCCTCGGTGTTGCCGAAGGCGAACACCACGGTTCCGCCCAAGGTGCCCATGTCGGGGTCCGGGTCGCCGGACTCCTCGGCGATGCGCACCCTCTCGATGGAGTTGATGACCTCGGCCGCCGACACGATCTCCTCGTCGGCGTGCCAGAAGTAGGCGTGCCCGGTGATGCCGATCGCCGGGCTGTAGCGCACCGCGTTGGCCGACAGCCGGTCGCCCCACCAGGAGAACATCGGGTCAGTCGGGGTGGAGTCCTCCGGTTCAGGCATGCCCTCCCGGGTGGCGTAACCGCCTCCGGCCGCGGTGTCGTCGGATTCGCTCGACTCGGTGGTCACGGTGCGCTCGCGGCCGGTGTCGGAGCCGCCACCCAGCAGGAAGATACCGGCGAATGCGGCACCGCCGAGGATCGCCAGGCTGACGAAGATGGCTAGCAGGATCTTCAGCCAGCCGGGGAGCCCCGAGTTCTCGGGGTACTCCGGATCAGGTGATGCGAGGGGGTATCCGGGCGGGCCGGGTGGCGGTGCATCTGGTCCGTCCCCGACGACCGGAATGACCGCGGTCTCATCCAGCGCCCCGGTCGAACCTGCGGGGGACCGGTCGGCCCACACGGTGTCGACGTCGTCGAAGTAGGCGGCGACCTCGTCCGGGTCCTCGCCGGCGTACATCCGGCGCTGTTCCTCGGTCATCTCGGGGCGCGTGGTGGGCTTGGCGCTGAGCAGGCGTGGCGAGGGGAGATTGGTGTCGCCGGGTCGGGTGGAGTTCACGGTGGCTCGCTTCCTTTGGAGGTGGCTGTGGGGCGTCTCTTGGGGCGGGGTTGGCGGTTAGTCGGAGACGGGAGTGCCGTGCATCGAGGCGTCGACGTACTCATTGAACGCCGGGACCACGTCGTCGAAGGTGAGCGCCTGAATCTCGTCCTGCGACAGGGCCGACATATCCGCTCCACGCAGACGCTTGGCGCGTCGCAGGTTCGCCCGCTGCACCAGGTTCCGGGCGAAGCCTCCGTTACCCAGGTCGTCCATGATCGTCTTGGCTCCGGTGACGTTGCGCTCGTGGAGTCGGCGGGCGGGACCGTTGTCGTCGGCGAGGAACTCGATTACGTCGTCCGCCAGCACCAGCCCGGTCTTCTCCGCCTCGGTCTGGGTTACGGCGGAGAACTGCTCCAGTTCGAACGAGCTGAAGCGGTTGGTGTTGGGCAGGCGGCGCTCCAGGCCGGGGTTGGTGCGCATGAGCCGCTGCATATCCTCCGGGTAGCCGGCGAAGACGAAGACGGTGGTTCCGATCAGCGGCTCCATGAGGCCGACCAGCGTGTTGATCGCCTGGATGCCGGCCGAGTCGGAGCCGGTGCTGCCCGTCGGGTCGGAGAGGAAGGCGTAGGTCTCGTCGATGAACAGCACCTTGTTCTTGGCCTGGGCGACCACGGCCTTGGTCTTCTCGCCAGTGCCGCCGATGTGCTTGTCGATGAAGTCCTCGGGCCCGGTGATCATCGGCTCGGGGTCGTCGACGATGCCGACGGAGGCCAGGTAGCGGGTGAAGGCGCGCACGATGGTGGACTTACCGGTACCCGGAGGGCCCTCGAAGCGCTGGTTGTAGTTGGCCGGGTTGGTCGTCAGCCCGCGGCGCTCCATCTCCTGGTTGACCACCATCAGGTCGGCGACGGCGTGCAGATTCTCCTTGACCGCCACCATGCCGATCTGACGGGACAGCATCGACTCGGCCTCCTCGCGGTAGGAGCCGCGCTTCTCCTCGGCCTGCCGGGCGCGGGTGATCTCCGGGTCGTCCTCGGTGTTGACGTCCCACGGGTCAGTACGGGTGTGAACGAGCATGCGCGTGGTGGTTCGCAGCTTGCGGGTGTTGTCGTTCTGGGCCGCCTCAGCCTGGGCGGTGTAGTGCGTGACCACCGAGGCGGCCAGGTGGCTGGCGGCGCTGTCGAGGTCGCCACGGGTACGCAGGTACAGGCCGTGGCGCAGGTGGGCCCAGGCGGAGATCGCCGGCAGCGGGGACTCCTCGGCGACACGGAACGCTGCGCCCGCAGCCTCGTGGTTGTCCAGGCTCGCCAGCGCCATGCCCAGGCACGCCTGCGCGATGGCGTAGAGCTGCGGGTCGGCCAGGTTCTCGTCACCAACGGTGCGCTGCACGGCGTCGATGAGATCGCCCCACCGCTGGGATTCCAGGTACAGCGCCAGGCGGGCTGCCTGCAGCAGGGGCCGGCGCAGCATGCCGACATCGGTGAGTACGTCGTTGGCTTCGGCCAGGTCGCCGGACACGGCGAGCTCCAGGGCCCAGGCGCCGGCGACATCGTCGGAGGTGAGGATCGCCCAGGAGATTCCGAACGTCGTCCACCGGGCGAACACCGGCTGGGTGTCCATCGCCTGCGGCTCCTCGCCGCGTGCCTGCCGGGCGGTGTTGATCGCCAGGGTGATCAGGCTGCCGTAGGTCGCCCGGGTCCGGTAGGCCGCCGCCAGGGTGTCGTGGTCGATGGGCGGGGGCAGCGGCACGCTATCGCCGGCGCCGGCCGAGCGCACGGCGGACAGGTGCGCGCACTGGCCGGCTGCGATGGCCAGGATGTGTGCGTCGCACTGGTCGTCGCGGTCGTGTCCGGTGGGTGCGGCGAGGTAGCGGGCGGCACGCGTGGCACGCTCGGCGTCACCGCGGCCAAGGGCGTCGATGACGGACAGGGTCTCGTCGATCACCGCACGGGTGACCTTGTTCTCGACGCGGTGCGCTCCTCCGGGTCGCGGGGTGGGTGTGGTTTCGGATCCTCGGTGGCGGACCTTCATGGTGGTCTCCTTACGGTGTCGGGTCGGGTGGGTAGTTGGTGTCATGTACCTGTGTGCCAGGTAGCGTTGCGGCGTTGTGACGTCACGTGCGTGGTTGGTCTGACTGTATGCTCTGCGACTGTCCCAACACACGCTCCAGGACGCTGTCGCGGGCATCTGGGCTGCATGCCCCGGCTGTGGTGACCGCAGCCAGCACCAGCGGGATGATCAGCGTCCAGGACTTCAGCTTTGCCGGGGTGATTCCGGTGAACACCGGGGCGGCGGTCAGTCGGGTGCGTTTGGCGGGTGCCTTGGTCCGGGCCATGTCAATTCACCGTCCCGGAGATCACGAGGTCCTGCATCGCCGTGGCGTTCTGGACGTCGCTGCCGGATCCTCCGAACAGGTCGGTGGACTCACTGTTGCCCATGGCCTCCTCCGGGGGCACGGAGTCCTGGATCGCGATGGACATGGCCGGCGGGTTTTCTCCGTCGCCGTCGTTGGTCCGGATCGGGGAGTCGAACTCCAGGGTGAAGGTCTCGCGGCTGGGGATGACGTCGGCGGTGATCTGCTGGCCGCCGATGCGCACCAGGACTCGGGTGACCACCCGGTGGCGCAGCCACTCGTCATCGCCGGCCGGCTCGTGGACGTAGTTGAACCCCGGGGTGAACGAGATCGAGCTGACCGTCACCGAGCGGCGGAAGGTGATATTGGTCAGTGCACCGTCGTAGTTGCCGGGGCGTCCGCACACCCACGCCTCGTCCTCGGCTCCGACCGCCGCCAACGATGCGTCGGTGGAGGGATCGGCGCAGCGTCCGGACATCGAGTCGATCAGGTCGGTCAGCGGTGCGGCGGACCCGGTTGGTCCGGTGGTGTCGCTTCCTGGGTCGGAACCCGCCCCGGTGCTGCCGTTGTCGACCACGCTTCCGCCCGTTCCGACGGGCTGCTCATCGTCACCGCCGCCCAGGACCACGACCATCACCAGTACCAGCAGAACGATGATCACCGCTGCGGTGATCTTGCGACCGCGCGGCTGCTTCTTCGCCCACACCAGAGCGGCCGCCCCGGTGGCGGTGACCGGGGCGGTGATGCGCGCGAACTTCGAGTCTCCGGTGGTGGTGCCCTCGTTGGCGTAGTCGTTCACGATCGTTGGCGGGTTCTCGTCCACGGCGACGGGCGCGTCGGAGGTGTCGACGTCGGGCAGCTTGGGACCGCGGGGCGCGAACGTCGGCGCGGCCTCCGCAGCATCAGGGCCGTCGGAGCCGTCCCCACCGGCGTCCGCCTCGTCCGGGTCGTCAGGGCCGGTGTGGTAGCTGTCGTTTTCGGGCCCGTCCGGGTTGTCCATCTCGTCCGGGTCGTCGAGGTCGCCGTCTCCGTCACCGCGGCGGTACTTCGCCGACATCTCGACGATCGCCGCGATGTCACCGTCCGCCCCGATCGACTGGGAGACCACCTGGTTGGTCTGCGGTACCGGCGGGAGGTCTTCATCGTCGATCTGCAGCGCGGCGGGAACGTAGGTGTCGTGGTCCACCCGCGGCGGCCGCACGGGCTGTTTGGCCGCGGGGGGTCCTTCGCCGGCGCGTGCGAGGACTGACAGGTCGGCGCCACCGGCGTTGGCTATGTCGTCCATCGCGTCGCTGTTGAGCAGCTTCTCGGCGATGAGCGCGTCGAGTTCGTCTTCGCCGATCTCGGCGAGACGGGACATCGACAGCTCTTCGGCCGGCAGCTGCGTCGCGTGGAAAGCCATGGCGGTCCTCTCCGGAGGTTCTGGTGTCGAAATTGGTGTACACGTTCGTCGTGGGTGACCAACTAGGGATCACCCTGGTTACTGGTACCCACCTACTATGCTAGGGCCAACACGTTCGAGGAAAGGACCTGGAACCGCTATGGGCAAAAAGAAGTCCAACTCCTTGTCAATCGGCGCACTGATGCGCACTCCGATGAAGCCGAAGGTGAAGGATCGCGTGATGCTGGCTGCCCACATCAGTGGCGTGCTCGCTCTGCTCGGCGTTCTTGCGCTGTACATCGGTGGCGCGACGAAGCCTCCACCTGAACCGTTCACCGGTCAGTACATCACTCTCTACGAGCGGGTGAATGACTTCGCCGAGGACTACACGACGCTGTGGCTGGCCGGCACCGCCGACAACGAGGACACGTTGGCGTCGATGACCGCGGACTACGTAGACACCGGACTGCCGGACAACGGATACACGGTCAACAAGATCCGCACCTACGTCGTCAACGACGGTGAGACCGAGCCGGTGCAGGGACAGGACGGGGTCTACCTGTTCCCGGTGGAGGTGCGCGCCCAGGTGGTCGCTCCCGGTGGGCGTGGGGTGGAGTGGCTGACCTACCGACTCACGGTCACCGGCTACCACGACACGTTCAAGGCAGCGGCGACGCCGGCGCCGGCGAACACCACCCGGGTGCCCCACACGCTGAAGACGGCGTACGAGAACACGGCCAAGGTGGACTCCCCGCTGGGATCGTCGGTGTCGAACTTCGCGGATGCATACATGACCCCGGCCAACGCCTCGGGTTCGCTGGCGTCGACGGTGACCTCCGACTTCTCCGACTCGCCGGTGTCGTCCTCGCTGTGGCAGCAGGCCGAATTGACCGACATGCACTTCTACGCCGACAGCGCCTCGGTGACCCCGGACGCCGCGTCGGAGGGAGACACCCTGCACGTGCTGGCGACGATCCGGGCGGTGACGTCGAATGCGACGTGGTCGATCGTGCAATTGCCGTTGACGGTGCAGATGCAGTCCAACGGACAGTGGTCGGTGTCCGCGATCGACGAGGTGATCCAGGTCGGCGGAGTGGACACCAACAACACCGGGGAGTCGGCCCCCTCGACCACGCAGGGGGAGTAGCCGCTTGCGACCGTAGCGGTTCGCCCACAGCACAAGGCCCCGCCCACCAGAATCGCGTAACGGTGGGCGGGGCCTTGTGTTCGCCTCCGGTAGGGTCAGGCGGTTTGCACTAGATCCTGGGGTTCGTATAGCTCCGCCGGCACGGAGGTTCCGACCCGGCGGATGATGTCGCGGCACTGTTTGGCCGCCGCCTTCTGCATCGAGGTCTCGGCCTTCTGGGTCAGATCGACGCGCGGGTCGATCAGGTAGGCGTCGAGGTTGTCTTTGACGAAGGCGGCACGCTCGGCCGACAACCCCTGGACCATGAGCTCGGAGCCGTTGAGAACGGCGTCCGACACGGTGTGTAGCTTGGTCGTGGCGTTCTTGGGTGCCGTGTAGTTCGGCAGGTCGATCACGGTGAACGGGTCGTACGTCACGGTGCCGTTGATCGCGGGGACGGACTCGCTTCCGGCACGGAAGCCCACTCGCTTGTCGGGCTGACCGTGGTCGATCAGGATGGTGGAACGGGGGTCCTTCAGGGTGGCCATCGGAACGTTGGTCATGCGGTAGTGCAGGGCATCCTCGCGGGCGGCGTCGCGGGTGGTTCGCCCGAAACTCACCCGGGCGCGGTTGATCAGGCAGGCCCCGGCGTCCACGGTGGAGTGCACTCGTACGTGGGTGCTCGTCTCGCCCAGCACCCACAACCCCAGGCTGCGGTCGTGCACGGTGGCCCACACTGTTGCGTCCTCGGGCAGGTACCTGGATTCAGGGGCGGACATGCGGGCGACGAGCTCCAGATACATGCGGATGCAGCGGATGGAAGCGGGGGAGTCGTCTCCGGTGTACAGGTACAGCTTCATGTCATGTCCCTTCGGGGCGGGCTGGTGGTGACTCGGGGTCTTTTCGCTTCCGATGCGTCCGGGGTGGCTCAGAGTCTCGTTCACCGTGTGGTACGAACCCCGGCACGGGGTCTGGCACATCGTTCGTCACGCTAGATGTAGCACGCTGTGGCACACAGAATCCAGTATCGGTAGCCCTGTGGAAGAGATTGGGCTTTTGTGCCCCATGCGCACGCGCGTTTATGCACTGAACGTGTCAATCCACGGCTGCTGATCCTGCGGGTGCGGGATGCGCTATCCGGGGTGCGTCTGTACAAGCACTGGCACATACAACTGGGCGGGAGTGGTCGTACGTCGATCTGTTGCCCAATTCGCCCGTGCGGCGCACAGACGCTTGCTACTGGCACACGCACCCCATTAACGTGTCCGGCATAAGCATAGGTTTCTCGCAACTCACGTAAAGGGGCAGACATGCTCGCAGAACTCACCTCGACGATGAGCCCGGACCTCGTCCTCGCCCACGCCCAGACCGCCTCGTCGTTCATCGAGGCCCAGATCAGTCAGACCGGTGGTCAGTCGTCCGGTTCCTCGACCCTTGACGCGATTATCAGCATCATCATCCAGGCGGTGGCCGCGTTCGCCGGGGTAAAGATGATCATCCGCGGACTTGTCGGAGGCAAGGGAACCTCCGCCAAGCAGGAACTCATGGAGTCGGTCATGTGGATTGCTGCTGGCGTCGGAGTAATGCTCCTGGGTCAGTACATTCCCACACTCTTCGGGCTGGGCAACTCCATCCTCGGCGACTTCTTCTAGGAGGGGGACATGCCACGTCGCGGAGGTCGCGTTTTCAACTGGGTCGACGACATCGCGTTCGAGACCTACCTGTTCAAGTACCGCCTGAGCTGGGTCACCTTCCTGTCGGCGTTCCCGCTCGTCTTCATCGCGTTCGGGGTGGGGCAGTTGTTCTCCTTCCCCGTGGTGGCGGGGTACGCCGGCGTGGCCTTCCTCCTGTGGTTTCGCCTACTGGTGCGCCCCCTCAACAAGACCGACCCCCACGGGTACTGCAGTGAACTCGTCAACACCCGCGGACTCATTCGCGCGCTGGCGCACCGCAAGTCCCACCCCGAACTCCCCGGCAACCGGGTGCAGTCGGACTAGGTCACCGACCAGGTGACACACAACCCCCGAGGAGAATCATGGACTACCGCGCAAAGATGAAGAAGCGCACCCGCAACTTCGCCTTCATGGCCGACGGGTCGGTGTGGGCGAACTACATCTGCGAGGGCATCCCGATCGACTTCTTCACCCCCGGATCGCTGGACTCGGCGTCTCGGGAGCACGCCGCGCTCTATGACCATTTGATGGGTCTCGGGCTCCCCGAGGTTCTCCTGGGCGGTTACCTCACCCGCGTTTCCGCCGAGGAACGACTGGCACCGGTGTACGCCGGGATCCCGGACCTGTCCAACGAGAACTACCCCAGCATGGTCAAGACGATGTCGGCCTACACAGCGGCGGTGAAGTCCAACCGCTACCCGCGCTACCGGCGCCTGTACTGGGTCAGCGTGCGACTCGGCGTGAGCATGTCCGCCGTCGGTCGGCTGTCGTCGGCTATCTGGGAGACGGACCCGTTCGGCGACGTGACGAAGAACGACCTGGAGCACGCCGACGACATCATCCGGGCCAAGTTCCCGGACAGTTTCGGTATGCGCCTGGCGCAGCCCGAGGACTTCGATTGGCTGTACGACCGTTGCCGACTTCGTGGTATCCGGGTGCCCGAGGCTCCCGCGTACCAGTCGAGACGCCGCGTTCCGGTCACCGCCTCGACCGCGGCGTTTCCCGACATCGCTGTCGGGGGAAACCCGGACGGCGAGGCTCTGATCTCCGACTTCGCCACGCGCTACGGCAACGACGACGCTCCGGGGGCGCGCAAGTCGCTCACCGAGTACTTCCGCTCCCTGCGCAGCGGGAACTTCGTGGAGGTGCGCAACCCCAACGAGCGCACCGAGAAGCTCCCGGACGGGCCGATCAGTTATCAGTCCGTGTTCGCCATCGCCCGCTACGGCGACACCCAGGACCGCAATGCCCGCGGCTTCACCTCGATGGTCGACCAGGCCACCGGTCTCGACGGCGACTTCGTTCACCGCATCCGGCCTGCGGACTACAGCGAGCCGAAGTCGCTGGACGAGACGCTGAAGAACCTCGGCGCCGAGCGTAAGGCCAACGCGAACAGCGGGCTGGACGAGGACCGCTACGCCGACATGTACAACGGCGTCCGGGAGTTCTCCGACGAACTGCGCCGTGACGGCGCCAGCGCCAAGTTCAAGGTGACGACGTTCTTTGCTTTCGGCTCCCCGCGACTGGACGTGCTGACCAAGACCGCCCCACAGATCAAGGCGAGCCTGGAGCACGCGGGCTACCGCACCTACTGCCCGACCGGCCTGGTGGAGGAGATGTGGGACATGACGTGGCCGTGCGTCACGTCGACCAGTCTGGTGTCCGACCTCGCCGGTACCACGACGTCTGCGCTGATGGGCGAGTACGCCCCCATGCGGTTCCACCGCGTCGGTGACGCGAAAGGAATCCCGCTGGGCCAGAACATCGACGACATGCTGGGCAACGACGTGCACCTCGACGTGCTCAATCCCACCGAGGAGGGCAACGGCTCGATCGCGATCACCGGCGCACAGGGCCGCGGAAAGTCACACCTGATGAAGATCATCGTCGCGTGGCTGGCGGACCTGCGCATGACCACCGTCGTCCTCGACGGGCAGGGTGAGTGGGCCACGTACGCCTCGACGCTGCCCGACGCTCAGGTGATCGACCTGGTCAACCCCACGGTGTCCGTCGACCCGCTGAAGATCATGGACACCCGCCCTGCGTGTGAGATCCTCGCCGCGCTGTTCCTCCCGCTGCTCGGTGTCAGCCCAGACACCGAGGCGGGCGCACTGCTGGCGTCGAAGTTCGACTACAGGTGGGTGGAGTCGCGCGGCTACGCGACCACCCGGCAGTTGCTGGAGGGCATCGTGAGCCCGTCGGCACGCAGTTCGCTCATCGCCGACGCGATCGCCTCGATCCAGCGACTGCTCGACAACCGCATCGCCGATGCGTTCATCGACCCGGAGATCAACGGCCGGGTGAGCGTGCTTCCGCCGGCGAAGTTCACCGCCAACACGATCGTGTTCTACACCAAGGGACTTACGCTGCCCACCCCGGGCAAGGCGGAGGAGCGCACGACCCTGTCCGAGCGCTTCGGGCTGATGGCTAACACCGCCGTGGCGCTGCTGACCAAGCACCGCTTCGACAACATCTCCGGGACCAAGGCATTCGTGCTCGACGAGGCCCACTTCCTCGACGGTCTCGACGTGCTGACCCAGATGATCAAGGAGCCCGACCGCACCGGCCGTAAGCACGGCACCTTCGTCCTGGTCGGATCCCAGCTCGGAGAGGAGCTGAACAAGCCGGCCTACCGGCTGATCCGTCGCAAGTTCTGCATGGGCCAGGACAACCACCCCAACGCCTCCGAGGCGCTGGACTGGGCCGACTTCCTGCCCTCGCCGGGGCTGGTGAAGGACCTGGTGTCCAACACCTCCCCGTTGCGGCGCAACCGCGAGAACCGCCCGGTGACGGGCCGCGCCGGCGAGTGCTACTTCAACGACGGCTCAGCGAAGTCGAAGATGAAGGTCTTCGACCAGTTCCGCACCGATCGCCGCGTTGTCGCCGACACCACGGCCAGCCGCTACATCCGCTACGGAACCGAGAGCCCCGACGCTGCGGCGTCGGTGGCGTAGGGGGACCTGACCCATGTCACTTCTCAGCGGGCTGGGCCTGCAGGACTCTCAGGGTGTCGACCTGGCGGACTACCAGCTGGTGTTCACCCCAGGGCTCACCAACATCTCCGGCAATATCTTCGGCATCATCGCCGACTTCCTCTACGCCCCCATCGTGTTCATCACCGGCATCGCCGCATGGGTGGCCGACCTTCTGGCCAACCCGTCCACCGTGTTCGGTGGGCTGGAGGACGCGTTCACCTCGGCGGTGTCGCCGGTGTTCGACATCATCCCGGTCCCCGCCCTGGCGATGCTCGCCGCCACGATCACCGTGGCCATGATCGGGATGAAGAAGACCTCGTCGGCGCGCGAGACCCTGGCCACGGACGGCAAGCGAGCGCTGATCGGCATCGGTGCTGCCACGATCGTTGTCTTCCTGGCCAGCAATCCGTTCATCATCGTCGGTGGGGTAGTCAACTTCACGTCCTCGGCGATCCGTGAGTTGTTCGCAGGGTGGTCGGGCACCGGCGGTAGCGTTCTGATGGACACGTTCCTGCGACCGATGACCCAGATGATCAACTTCGGTGGCGTGCTCAACGACGCATGCAACTCCCAGTGGACCTCAGCGGTGTCCAGCGGGGGAAACCTCACCTGCGTTGACGAGGACGTCATCAAGGACCCCACCGCGATGCAGGGGTTCACCGCAGGGCTCGGGATCATCGTCGCTCTGGTGGTGCTCGTGTTCCAGGTCTTCGCACTGGCGCTGGTGTTGTACCACTTCGTCAGTGCGATGGTCGGATCAGGTTTCGTGCTGTACGCCGCCTGCATCGCCATCGCCCGACGCCACAACTTCGACTTCCTGGCCCGTACGGCCGGCTTCGTCGGCGCACACCTGGTGATGTTGTTCATGATCCTGGTGGTCAGTCTCGCAGGGCCGGGCCTGATCACTGCCGCTGCGGGGAGCATGCAGGGCGACCAGCCTGGCTCGGCGCGGCTGCTGGCGTCGGTGGTACTGATGCCGCTGGGCTACGGGCTGCTGATCTTCGTCATGTGGAAATTGGCCAGCCGCACCGGAAAGGTCGCCCGCTTCCTACGGATCGGGGCGAACCGGAAGATGCATCAGCACTACGCAACGGAAGGCACCTCGACGCTCCAGGCCATGGGCCTGGAGGATGCGACCAAGATCCCCGAGGCCGCCACCACTGGAAAGCTCGGCACCGCCGCAGCGTGGGGCCTGGGAGGCACCGGAGTAATGGAGAAGATGATGCGCCAGCGTTCGACGGACGACCCGGCCCGGTCGCAGGACTACGCCGATCAGGATGACGCTCTGGAGAGCCCGTTTGCGTCCAGCTACCCCGACGCTGGGGCCCCGGGTCCCAGCGAGACCGCTGCCCGCGATCAGGACTACACCCTGGCCGGCGCCGAGCAGGCCTACGGCAGTGATGCTGTGGCCCCGCTGTTCGTCGACTCCGACGGTGAGGAGGTTACCGGATACGACTCGGACCGTGAGGTGTTCGACGCCGACGGGGAGCCGGTCACCGGCTGGGAGACCGGCGCGACAGGACAGGTGGTCCCCACGACCTTCGACGCTGACGGCGAGCCGATGGCCCCGGTGGGCGAGGGCGGCCGGGTCAACGAGGTCTACGGTAGCGACGGCCAGCGCATCCTACTGTTCCCTAACCACCAGGGTGAGCTCGGCGGGTCACCGGCGCACCCTGGCAGCGAGGCTCACCGTCGAATGCCGCAGATGCCGGTGGAGGCACCGAACAACCTCTATGGCGACGCCCTGGCCGGCGACGGCGGCGAACTGGACGAGGGCTACACCCCCGACACGCCGCGAACCCTGGAACTCAGCCTCGACGGCACGCCTGCCGAGCAGGGGACCGGGGCGGATGCGCCCGCCAGCGACAGTAACCGAGACGCCGGTGACGACAGTAACCGAGACGCCGGTGACGACAGCAGTCGAGCCGCCGGTGACGAATACAGTGCAGGCGTCGACTTCGGCGAACCCTCGCCGTTCCAGCCTGCTGCGCAGACGGGTGTTCCCACCACCCATTCGACCCCGGACATCACCGGCGCCGGTATGCACGGCTCGACGATCACCCCGGTGCCGCCAGCGCGGTTCAGCGAGCCGACGGCACCGGTGGCCGGTTCCGACCACCCCGGCTTCGGGGCCTACGCCCCACAGCCGCACGCCAGTACGGGGGTTGCCTATTCCCCGCGGCTGGACGTGGGGTCGGAGGTCGACAGCCTCGATGACATCGGCCCGCCCACCAGCGCCCCCACGGCACAGTCGGGCCCGAGCGGTGGTCTGTTCGGCCCCGACCCGAGCGCCGGCCCCGCGCCGCAGACTCCGTTCGCCAACGGACAGCCTGAGGTGGAGAACGTCGTGATCCAGCGCACGGCGAGCCTGCGCGATTTTCTGTCGGGTGCCCACACGGACGCGAAGGTCCAAATCGACCAGTTCGAGCAGCTGGCGGCTGGAGAGTCGGCAGTTGTTCCGCTGGACCCCGACGACGCGCAGATGGAGCTGGACCTGTTCATGGAGGACGGCACGCCGACCATGCGGCCCAGCCACCAGGTGAACCTGGACGGCTCCATCACCTAGCGTTAGCCCGACGGGCCGCCACCGGGCGCCGTTAGCGGATTTTCTGCCGGTTTCGCTCTGATCGGAGGTGACAGGGGACGTGTCACTATACAACAATGGTTACTAGTCGAAGATGACTATGATTGCGTAGTCCAAAGACCGAGTCAGGAGAGACAGCATGAACCTCGAAGAGAAGCTCGCGGAGGCAAGTCGGCGCACGCAGGCCGCGGCATCATCACCCCAGCCCCGCGCGCCGAAGACAGCCCCCGCGGCGCAGTCGGTGGTGCAGGACGCCCCGCACCGCGTCGCCGAATCTGCCAATCAGCCGGAACCCGCCCCGTGGCCGCAGGTGGAGTCTCAGCCGGCCGGTACGCCAGTGGAGAAGTCGTCGGCGGCAGTCCGCTTCGCTGGCGACGTGGCTGTTGCCGGCGGGGCCAAGGATCTCGCCGAGGACGGGTGGCTCGGTTGGCTGAACCGCGTGCTGCCGTTCCTGAACATCTCGCGCACTGAAGCCGAACTGGAGCGCGACGGCTGGCTGCGGGACATGAACGCTGTCGTCCACCCGACCAAGGTCATCGGTGTGGTCAGCCCCAATGGCTCGACCGGAAAGTCGAGCAACACTCAGCTGATCGGAACGACCCTGTCGAAGAGTCGTGCTGGAAAGGGCGTTTGCGCCATCGACATCGACGCCTCGTCGATCCTGGCAACCCGGATGCGGCCGGTGACCGCGCAGTTGAATCGGGAGAGCGTGGATACTTTCGTCGACGCTATCCGCCGCCATGAGGTCAACGCGCAGACCACGGTCGACTCGTTCATGGTCACGAACAAGCAGGGGTTCAACGTGCTGCCCGGCGTAAGTTACACCGGCGGGGATCCGCTGAGTGCCGACCGGCTGCACGATGCGCTGACCACCCTGTACGACTACCAGAAGTTGATCCTGCTCGACTTTCCTGGTTCTCGCGAGGTGCCGGTCGCCGAAGAGGCCCTGGGATGGCTGGATGCCATGGTCTTCGTCGTGGAGACCAACGCCACGTCCCTGAACTCGGCGAACCACATGCTGGAACAGATCAGCCGGTCGCACCCGGACCTGCTGGAGCGCACGATCATCCTGCTTAACAATCGCAGCGGTGGGGCGGTGCTTCCCGACCTGGAGGCCGCCCGCGGCCGGCTGGGGTCACTGATCCACGCCGGCGAGGGCGAGGGGCGGATCTTCCGCATCGACAACGACTCGCACGTCTATGAGTCCGGCCCCCTGGAGCTGGAAAAGTGTGAGGAGGACACTCAACGACGGTTCGAGGAAGTCTCCGCGGCCCTCATGCGCGTGCTCCCGTTGCGCGGTGAACCGAAGTTCCTGGGAGCACATCGGTAGGGGGGACATGCCACCAACCAGTGCGGTAACGTACTGGTGGAACACCCTAAATGTGTACATCGAAAGAACGACGACAGACAGCCCACCCCGACCACACGCCGGAGACGGCCGCGGGACACACCCCACCCACAGAAAGTGAGATCGCCGTGAGCGACGCCACCACCGAAACCATCGAGCGCCCCGAGAACGCAACGTCCGCCCCGAGCGCCCCGAGCGCCGCCCCGTCGACGCCGAAGGAACTGCAGAACCGGCTGAACGCGGCTATTGAGGAGCTGACCAAGAAGAAGGCGGACCTGGACAAGGCTGACCAGGAGCTGGCCGACGCCCACGCGGAGAAGCAGGACGCCGTGAGCAAGGCCAACGCCGAGAAGCAGGCGCGCCTGAAGGCTGTGCGCGAGGAGGAGGACAAGAAGGTCGACAAGGCGCGGTCTGAGGGTGAAGAGGTCGTGAGCCTGGCCCGTGACGCGGCCAACGCCGCGCGCGACATCTACTCCACCCGGCGTGACGAGGTGACCGACGCCAAGACCGGCCTGGTGCCGGCGGCCACCCTCGCGGGGATCGGTCTCGACACCCCGGGCAACAAGCGTAAGTAGCCCGCCGCGTCGCTTTACGTCTCCCGGCTGGGGAGACCTACGGATACACTATCGTGGGGTAAAGGTGCTAGTAACCTATCTGGGTGGTAGCCCCTGACCCCACGTTTTTCGTTTGCTGACCGACCCACCGAGGAGCCCCGCATGGCACGCGCTGCCGCACCGACAGCAACCACAGATACGTTGCGCGTCACGGTGATAACCACCGACACCAGCCCCACCGACGACCCTGGGTCCCGCCGCACCCACGCGGTGGATGTGTCCACGACCGTGGCTGGATCACTGGCCAACAAGGCGATCGAGATTGCCGCGGACGTTACCGCCGAGCTGACCAAGCGGCGGGTCAATACTGACTGGCTGACCGACCCGGACTCCGCCCTGGAGCTCGCACCGGACACCGGCGACAAGTGGGACCAGACCAAGACCCTCGCTGACGTCGGGGTACGCAACGGCAAGACGATCATCCTGACCACCCGCCGGGCCAACGAGCGCTACCCGCGGCTCTACGAGAACCTTGCGGATGCCGCGGCGGTGGTACGCACGAAGACCTTCAGCTCGTGGAGCTCCGCTGCGTCGCACGCGTTTGCCGCCGCAGCGTTTCCGCCAGGCGTCGCCCTGCTCGCGCTCCTCGGTGCTGGTGCAGCGATTCGACACCCCGGCGTGATCCAGTGGATCATCGCCGCCGCCTTCGCCACCGCAGCGCTGGTCATCTCGGTCGCTGCGGTCACCACCGCCCAGTACCGCAAGACCGCCCCGGAGACCCCGGCGTTGGGCCTGACCATGCACGCGCTGCTAGCTGCGGCCGCCGCCGCAGCCGTGCCCTCGCAAGGCTGGGGCATCTGGAACATCGCCGCGGCCACGGTGGTGGTCGCCGCCTCCTCGGCCGGCATGATCGCCCTGCAGGCCCCGAAAGTGTGGGCCCACGTCGCCGTGTTTACTGCCGCGATGTCCACGGTCGTCGGAACCTCGATCGTCCTGATCTACGGACTGTGGCGCGAGGTGTCCACCTCCGGCGCGGCAGCGGCCATCGCCACGGTCGCGTTCCTGTTCTTCCTGTCCAACGTCACCCTGGCCCGCCGTTTCGCCCGCCTGGACATGCCGGTGCTGCCGACCCCGGCCGACGACATCAGCATGCGCCAGACCCACGACCTGGCGGCGATGTCACAGGACATCAGCACCTCGGAGTCCTGGGGCGCACTGATCCACAGCGAGGACCGCAACGTCGCGGCGCGCTGGGCCTCGATGGGCATCATGATCGGCGCGGGGGCCGTCGCCACGATCTGCGCGGTCGTCGCCGGGGCTACGATCACCGACGACACCCTGCGGCTGGTGATTCCGGAGATCGACGGACGCTGGGTCGGCATCCTGACGTTCGCCGTGATCGCCGCCCTGTTCATCCTGCAGGGAACCTGGAACGTCGACCGCGGCTTGTGCGCGACAGGCATCCTGTCGGGCTCGATGATCGGGATGGGCTACATCGCCGGGGCGGTTCTGCTGGGTCGCGACGGATCAGTGGTACGTGTCGCCGGCATGGTGATCGTCGCCTTGGCGCTGATGCTGCTCAGTGCGCTGGCGCTGTTCCGGGCCAGCGATGTGCCGACCTCGGAGAAGCGGGTGAAGCTGCTGCAGATCCTGGAGACGGTGCTGCTGGTCCTGGTGCTCACCGACGCGCTGACCATGCTGAACGTCTTCTTTTCGGTCCGCGCACGATAGGGGAGTGACATAGTGACAACGACCCGAACCCACCGCGCATCAACCCGAGTGCTGGCAACAGCCGTGGTGACCGCCTGCGCAGTGTCGCTGGCCCCGGTGACCATCTCCCCGGCGTCCGCCCTGGAGCCATCCACGTTCAATCCGCAGACCGACACCCCGCCACCGGCCGGCGAGCCCAAGCCGCCGAGCGAGATGCGCCAGTCCACCCAGTGCGCCACCAGTGCGGTGATCCCCGACTCGCAGTTTGACTCCATCCCGGTCAACAACGTCTTCGGCGTCGACAACCTGCACCGCTACGCCAACGGCGCTGGGCAGAGCGTGGCGGTGATCGACTCCGGGGTGACCCCCAACGTGCGACTGTCCAACCTGCGCGGCGCAGGGGATTACGTGCTCGGCCAGGACGGCCTGGAGGACTGCGACCACCACGGCACGTTGATCGCCGGCATCATCGCTGCCGGACCGGCCCGCGATGACAGCTTCGTCGGGGTCGCCCCGTCCGCCGAGATCATCTCGATCCGCCAGACCTCCGGGGCCTACACCCCCCGCAACGCGCAGGACTCCGGGGCGTCGACCCTGGTCACCCTGGCGTCGGCGATCCGCCGTGCCGCCGACGAGGGAGCCACGGTGATCAACATGTCCGTCACCGCCTGTGTGGACGCCGGCTCCGGTGTGGACCTGTCGTCGTTGAAAGGTGCGCTGCACTACGCCGCCGTGGAGAAGGACGCCGTGGTCGTCGCCTCGGCCGGCAACATCGACGACACCTGCCAGCCCAACCCCGGCCCCGATCCGGCCAAGCCGTCGGACGAGCGCGGCTGGGAGGCTGCGCAGACCATTTCGCTGCCCAGCTACATCGACGACTTCGTACTCAGCGTCGGCGGTACCGACCTCGACGGTGCGCCGTACCAGCAGTCGCTGCCGGGGCCGTGGGTCGACGTCGCCGCCCCGGCGCTGTCGATGGTCTCGCTGGACCCGACTGCCGGCGACGTCGGCGGACTGATTAACGGCGAGGTCACCGGGCAGGGCGAGACGGTCCCGATCTCCGGTACCAGCTTCGCCGCCGCCTACGTCTCCGGGCTGGCCGCGCTGGTCCGCCAGCGCTACCCCTCCCTGGACGCCACCCAGGTCCGCAACCGGATCATCAATACCACCCACCCGGTCGCCGACGGCGCCAACAACGTGCTGGGCCACGGTCTGGTTGACCCACTGACCACCCTGACGGCGTCGGTGGACACCGACACGACCGCCGCCCAGGACATCCTGTCCAACACCAGCCGCCAGCCGCGAGACCCGCAGAGCATCGTCAACCCGGCGGCGGTGACGTTTGGCGGGATCCTGATCGCAGTGATCGTCGCCGTGTCCGCTGTCGGGCTGCGCGCCTGGCGACAGAACCTGCGCAGCGAGCCCACCGCGTCAACTACCAGCAACGGAGGAAAGTAGCCATGGCACGCAAGCGTCACCGCAAGGAGTCCGACGATACCGGTAGGCCGCGCACGCGCCGGCGCGCCGCCCGCCGAGACCGCGTTGCAGCCCGCCGGGCCCGGGCAGCCGCGCCGAAGGCACGTCGCCGCCGTCGCATCGGGCTTCGCCCGTCCGGCGGCTACCTGCTCGCCTTCAGCGCCTCGGTGGTCACCGCTGTGCTCGCGCTCCCGCCGCTGGGGGTGTCCATGGCCGCTGCCGGCGCGGTGGGACTTCTCATCGGCCTGGTCGCCCTGCTGACGGTGGAGCAGGCCACGATCCCGGAGTGGATCCGTCGCCGTCGCAGGATGAGCACCGCCCTGTCACCGTCGGTGACCGCATCCTCCGACGGCGCGGCGGTGGCCCTGTCGGTCGCCTCCGGCGGCGGGGACCCCACTGCACCGACCGGAGTGCACGGCACCGGCAGCGACGAGGCATCTGTGTGGATGGAGGTCACCGCCGCCGACCCGTTCCACCTGTCCACGGTCAGCACCTCAGGATCGAACATCGCCTCCACCGAAGCCCCGGAAACTGACCACCCGGTGATCACCATGGAGCGCCTGGCGCCGCTGATGACCCACGGGGACCTGGTTCTGCAGCGCTTGGAGGCGGTGACCTACGGCATGCGCACCGTGCTGCCCACCCCGGCCGGGCGTATCGCCGCCTCGCTGGCCGGCACGGTGCCGACCCATCAGGCGGGGCGGACGTTCTTGAAGGCCACACTGCGCCTGGACGATGCACACCCGGCGATCCTGGCACGCGCCACCGACGGCGACTTCGCGGTGGGCACCCACCGCGCGGTGCTGAGCTCGGTCGCCCGCATCCGGGTCCACGCCGAGGGGATGGGTCTGTCGGTGTCAGTGATGTCGCCGTCGCAGTGCCATGCCCTGAGCCTGGACTCACTGAACTGGCTGGGCGAGCCCGCCGAGGAGCAGCGGTGGCGCTGGCTGGGCGGCAACAAGGCCGGGGGAGTGGTGTCGGTGGTTCCCACCGACAATCCGGAGCACCAGGCTTCGTGGACGGCGGTGGAGGTGGACCGGATCTTCGAGGATGTGCGCCTGGAGCGCAACCGCCACACCGGCGAGATCGAGCAGTCCTACTTCCTGACCTACGCTACCCATCACGACGCCGCCCCGCGGCTGCCCAAGGCCCTAGGGCTGTCGGTGCTCAAAGGCCAGCAGGTGCAGGCCGCCAGCCACCTCATCCCAGCCGCGGCGTGCGAGGAGCTGACCATCACGCGCGACCCGCTTGGGGCTCCGGCGCCGCAGGCCTACGCCGGCGGGCTGGGCGTCTACATCGGCACCGGCAGCGTGGGAAAGGTGTTCATGCAGGTCACTCGCGGTACCGGTTCGGTGCTGCACATCGCCGGTCCCGACGAGCTGGCCCAACAGTTCCTGTTGCGCATGTCCGGTCAGGCGCTGACCGTCGATGTGCGTGTTACCCCGAGCGCAGTGGACGTCGACGACCGGTGGCAGCGATTCGTCGACGGACTGGCCACCCCGCTGGTGACCTACAACGGCAATGAAAACGCTGACGTCGTGGTGGTGTCCCCCGGTGGCGAACACGCCGTCCCCGACGACCAGACGGTGATCATCGTCTCCGCCGCGGCTCCCCGGTTCGACCCGGCGGCCTCACTGATCCGCAGTGGCGATGACCTGGTGGTCACCAGCGGGCGCACCCAGCTGCGGGTGCCGTGGGTGGTCACCCAGTCGGAGCAGGGGTACCTGGTTCGCCAGCCAGCGCGGGCCCGCTGATCCTTTTCGGGTCCGCCCCACCGCAACCCTCACGAACCACGACGCTCTCCGCAGCGCACCCCGTCACCCCCAACACACGAGGAGCCACCACCGACATGAGTACCCCGACCACCACCGACGCGGACACCGCGGCGCTGCTCGACAGTATCGACGTCGCCGCCTGGAAGTTCGACGACTACGCCTCCACCATCACCCCAGCGGCGGCCAAGAAGCTGCTGGGGCTCAACATCGACCGCAACCGCAACGTGCGCCCCCCTGCGGTCAAGCGCCTGGCCCAGGACATGCGTGAAGGAAGGTTCATCGAGACAGGCGCGACCCTGTCGATCGACACCACCGGGCACATCATCGACGGACAGCACCGGCTACACGCCTGCATCGCCGCCGACGTCCCGTTTCGCACGATCATCGTCTCCGGGCTCGACCCGGTGGCCTTCACCGCAACGGACAAGGGGACCAAGCGCACCCTGGGCGACACCCTGAAGCACCGTGGCGTGTCCAACGCATCACGCGCGGCGGCCCTGTCCAGCGCGCTGACGCAGTGGGACACCGACGTGCGCACAAGCAACGTCCTGGTCTCCGGAATCCGCAGCGAGCAGGAGGTGCTGAGCTACTACACCGAGCATGCCGAAGAGATCGACCTGGTGGCCGCGTGCTCGGTGGTGCTGCCCCGCGTGCTCTACCCGAAGGCGTCTGATCTGGTCAGGGTGGTCACGCTGCGCATCGACGCGGAGGACTCCGACGTGTTCTTCGACGCGCTGCGCAGCGGGCGCAGTGACTTCGACACGCTGATCACGATGCGCGAGGCGCTGCGTCGGGACCGTGAGGGCAGCGGGAAGTCGCGCGGGGCCTACTGGCAGCTCGGCATGCTGCTGCGTACCTGGAACCGCTGGCGCGAGGGCGAGCTGGACATGACACGGGCCGTGATGTTCACCCCGGGTGGGTCGAAGGCGAACAAGCTGCCGACTGAACTGGTCTAGTGTGGCGGTGGTGCCTGCCGCGCGTGGTATTGCCGCTGATACCTCCGTCCCGCTAGCATAGGAACACGTATAACGTGTCTGTCAGAGGGATGCGGGCAGGCGCGCCGCTACCACGAAGAATCAGGAGCAAGGGACATGGCAGGTATTGTCGGAATCCAGAGTTACGCGGCGGTCGCCGGAACGACCGCCGCTACGAGCGCCATCCAGGCGACGATGGGGGGTGTGACCATGGCGACCACCGCTGTGGCCAACGCGATCCTCCCGCCGGGCAGCGAGGGTGCCTCAATGCTGGCGACGCTGAGCAACAAGACCAACACCAACGACTTCAACGCGAAGTTCGGCGTGGGTCTGGTCGAGATGCAGAAGCGCAACGCCGTGGTCGCCACGCACTCCGCCGAGAACGCCGCGGCCGACATGGCCGGCGTGGCCTCGCTGGGCGCGGTGAACCCGGTTCTCTAGCGCCGAACACGAAACCCCCGACCGCCCCATGTGAGACGGTCGGGGGTTTCGTGTTCGGCGGGACTACGGGCGGGTTAGCCCGTCGATCCAGTCGGCAGTGAAGCGCGCGAGTTCCTCGGCGTTGTCGGGCTCGACGCCGTCGGTGTCAGCGAACGGGGACTGGGGGAGCTCGCCGGAAGGCTCCACGCGCACGAGGCAGCCGGCGACGTCCCCGGCGGTGACGGTGATCTCAGCGGCAGCGCCGGAGGGGCGGTCGGACACCGCAGCGGTGAGGGCGGTGCCGTCGTAGTCGGTGGTGGCGGGCAGACGATCCAAGGTTCGGTCCATGAACCCAGCCTAGTCGCCGATAGTCCGTTGTGAGTAGTAGTCCCAAGGTCCCGCTGCTGGGCGAAGACACTTCTGAAGGAGTCGTCCTGATGTGGAGTGCCGCTGTAGGGCATAACCTGGGGAAAGTGCGCCCGTAGCTGTATGAAGTGGTACGTCCCTACGTCTAACATGTAATCCATGACCACGCCCTCCGAATCCACCGAAGACGACGTCGCCGACATCGAGGTATTCCCGCTCGGTGGGGTGCCGCTCGTTTCCTACTCCGACAACTACCGGCCGAGATCAGGTGAAGATCTGTCCCGCTACACGATGCAGGCCATGAAGGCCATGATCCCCACGGCGGTGCATCCGGACGCCTACATCCCCGGCGAGACGCCGTAGAACCACCCCCCCCCCCACCGATGACCGGTACGCCCGTACCACCGCTTTGACGAGGAGACCCCCGTGACCGTAGAGATCAACCTGACCGGCGAGGCCAGCGCCATCATCACCCCTTTCTGGCCGAAGACCAACCAGAACGAGGACGCCTACTCCGGCCTCGCGCAGAGCTGGCTGCAGAAGTCTGCCGACAAGGCGAGCAAGGTGCCGGAGTTCCAGCGCAGCGCCGAGCAGGCCCTGCAGTTCGCCAGCGGGTCCGGCGCTGACGCGTTCGGCGAGAAGATGCGGAGTTCGGCCGCCCAGTTCGGCGCGATGGCCGAGGCGGCCGAGAACAAGGCGGGCGGCGCGGCGATGCAGGCCCAGAACATCTTCAACACGAAGAACATGCTCAACGCTCTGGGCTTGGACTTCCAGGCCAAGTTGGAGGCAGCCACCGCCGCCCAGATGGGGTCGGCGGCCACCGGCTCGGCCGCCGGTGTCGCCGGCTTCGAGGCGATGAAGACCCAGCTGCGCACCCAGCTCACCGCCGCCGCCCAGATGGTCGGTGGTGGATTCGCCGCGGCCAACGCGCAGATCAACCAGAACATCGCCAGCGGCACGGCGATGGACGGGGCTCCCTCGATGATGCCGCCCACCCTGTCGTCGATGGGCAACATGTCCGGGTGGGGAGCTGCGCCGAACAACCCGGCGCAGTTCGCCGACAGCTCCTTCTACGGCAACTACGCCGCCGGTGGGTCGCCGATGATGTCCGGCATGGAGAATATGGGCGGGCAGCTCGACTACGGCGCCGGGGCATTCGGTGCTGGCGGGCAGGCCGGGACCTACATGGGCACCGGGGCGACGTTCGACGGAACGCCAGGGTCGCTGATCAACACGCTGATCAACAACGCCCCGGCGGTCGCGCAGCTCGCGCAGACCGGCCTGGCCGTTGGTGAGCAGGCGTTCGGCCACCTGCAGCAGGCGGCCGCCACGGTGACCGCCGGGGCCGCCGGGGCCCTGGGTGCCTACGACGACGGTGGTGTCTTCGCCGGCGAGCAGTCCGGGTCCAGCGGCGGGGCAGGTGCCCTGGCGGACTCCGGGCCGTCGGATTCCTCTGGCGACTCCGGTTCGTCGCGCAGTGGTCTGCCGGCCTCCGGTGGTTCCGGCGGGGCGGGCGGCTCCGGTGGCTCCTCCTCGTCTGGCTCAGCGGATACGGTCGATCCGAAGTTCGACGATGACGACAGCTCGGGCAGCGACGAAAAGGAAGATGAGGAGCGCGAGGCCGAGGTCGCCGAGGAATTGGCCGGGTCCTCCAACGACTCCGAAGCCGGTGACCCCAGCTCCGACGACAGCGGCTCCGACACCGGTGAGAACAGCGAACAGAGACGCGACGACTCTCCGGCAGCGCAGGAGGATGCCGCGAGCGAGGCGGCGCCCGCCGCGGAGACCGAGCCTGAACCCGAGCCTGAGCAGGAACCCGCGCCGGCGGCGCAGCCCAACTCCGGTGGGGCCCCCCCCAACGTCCAACGCCCACACCGCCTCGATGGACTACGACATCAACCTCAGCGGCGAATCCGGTGTGAGCGCGGACGTCAACACCTCGCTGACCTCCGCTGGTGGCGCAGGAACCGACGCCTCGCAAGTCGGTACCCACACCACCAGCGCTGCCGGTGCCCCGGCGGCGCCCGCAGCCGGGGCCGCCCCGATGGCACCGGCACCCGCAGCCGGTGCTGCCGGAGCCGGGTTCATGGCCGCCGGCGGCACCGGGTCCGGTGGAGGCGACGCCTGGGGCAGGCACCGCCGCGAGACCCCGGCCGCGCTGAGCATCGAGCCGGACCCGACGGTCTCGCCGAAGTCGGACAAAGCCCTCGACGGTTTCGGGCGCAACACTCGTCGGGCGATCAAGCAGTTGGCCACCCTGGACGAGGCGCTGGGTACCCGCTCCACCGGCGCACCCCTCGCCCTTGCGGTGATCAACTCCGGTCGCTCGGTGTACGCGACATCCGACGCGTTCGGCTTCCCGGACGCCGACACCGCCGCGGAGGTGGGTGCCCTGCCTGCTGGTGCGGTGCCGCTGGCCGCGCTGCTCGACGAGATCCCCGAGGAGTTCCTGACCTCGTGGGTCGGTGCGACCGACCCGGCGGGCGTGATGGCGCTGGCGGCGGACAAGGGCTACATCTCGCCCAAGGTGATCTTCGACGTCGGCCGCGATGAGAACCTGCCGCTGCCTGCCGGCGTCGAGGTCGTGGACCGTGCCACGCTGTCGTCGATCACCCCGGCGGCGGCGGCCAGCGAGGGCCGCCGCCTGCTGGAGGACCTGGAGACCCTGGACCAGGACGGCCTGACCGACCTTTCCGAAATGCTGACCCAGCTGGCGAAGCTGTGGGGCATGCCGATGGACGCCGACCTGGAGACCGACGAGGCCCACGCCGCGATGGTCAAGCGGCGTTGGTCCTCGGGAGGCAGGCCCGACCAGGTGCAGGTCGCCACCGTCTGGTGGCTGCTGCTCGCCGCTGCCGACGCCCTGGTCGACGGCACCCCGAGCTACGCCAGCGCGGCCCTGCGTATGGTGCTGGGCTTCCCGCTGCCGAGCATGAGCGCCGACGCTGCTGACGTCGCTGGCGCCGCCGTCTAGGCACCTCGCGGCCCGCGCTGGCCCGCCCCGTCACCGCCCACCGCGGTGACGGGGCGGTTTTCTTAGGTTTTAGGCCTACTGACGCTGGTAGTTGGTATCACGTCCCCAATAAACTCATGTAGCAGAACGACCCAGCAAAAATGATCGACTACCTGCCGTAATGCTGACACTGACACGAACACGAAGTGTCGTAAAGGATGTGAACCAACGATGTGCCGTTCCTGCACTGAGGGAGGCCGGCGCTGCCAGGACACCTGGAGCGCGGAAAAGATCGCCAAGGAGACCCGGGCAGCCAACGCCCGCCGAACCAAGAACCGTGCCATCAAGCGTGAGTTCGCCACCACGATTGGCTCACAGCTGGGGCCTGACGCCTACGCCGCGGTGATGAAGACCAGCCCCAACCAGCTGTCGCTGGTGGCCAGCCGCGTGGCCGACCACAGCCCGGAGATGGAGAGCCAGATCCGGGCCAGCGTCAACGGAAAGTACCCGGGCACCCACAACATGGTCGTTCAGGAGATCCGTGCCGAGTCGGCCTACCTGGACCACGATCGCACGGGCGATCTGAAGTCCGACCCGATGAACGTCACCAGCGCGATGAAGGCGCTCAACGCCGTGGACGCCGCCGCCCTGGAGCAGGGACTGGTGCCTGAGGACCAGCGCGCCGACCTGGAGCGCGAACTCGACGTGCGCCAGATAGCCGTGGACCTGGGGCTGGGCGACCCCAACAAGGTCGGGCCGGTCACCGCCCAGCAGGCGGCGTTCTACAACGGCCTGGAACTCGACGAGATCGCAGCCTTGGGCCGCCCCAACGAGCGCCTGGAGAACAAGCTGCGTGCGGAGGTGTTCAAGTCCGCCAACATCACCATGTCCCCGCGCGCTTCGCTGCTCGACGAGTCCGACGAGTACCGCAATGCCCGCCAACTGGCCGACACGGTGTCCAATACCCAGATGGCCAAGGGTCTGCCGGTCGCCGAGGACGTGCTGCTGAAGCGTGACGAGGACGGCACCCTGTACTACTCCATCGACGGCGCCCACCGTCTGCCGGCGTCGCCTCACGGCTTCGTGCACGACGAGATCGCCAAGATCCCCTACGTCGATGAGGTCGCCTACGACCGGTTCTCCTCCCCAGCAGGTCAGGACGCCATGTTCGACCGGCTGTCCAAGGATCCCCACACCGACTTGGCCGTGGAGGAGGCGGCGATCCGAACCGCCTTCACCTCCGACCGCTTCGCCGGGCGCAAGATCACCGAGGGCGAGAACTTCACCTTCGACGAGGGGCCCAACGTCGGCCACGCCGGGGTCACCCACACCCAGATGGCCGCCACCGGGCACCGCCGCCCCGGAGACTTCGACCCCACGAGCCCGGCCAGCCCGGTGGCCAACCGGCACCTGCGCCGCGCCGGTGACGTGCGTGCGGCGACGCAGCGCATGTTCGCCGAGCGCCAGGGTGTTGCCGACACCCTGGACGTGCGCAACGACCGCCGCATCACCCGGGCAGCCAGCGGGGCCGACGTCGGCGGGCTGACCCGGCTGCGCACCCCGGTGGCCGGCAACGCTGACTACACCGCCGACGACCAGCAGGTCGAGTCGGGACTGTCAGCGTTCATGGCCGCCCAGGGCGACAAGACCGTGCGCTCGCGCAAGAACACCGGACGCCTGGACACCTCGACGTTCTCCAAGGCCCCGGTAGGCAATCAGGACGTCGACCTGGCCGTGGCGCGGGCCAACTCCTACGCCGTGGCCGGCGGCCCCGACCTCGCGGTGACCACCTCCGGGCAGATCAACAACGCCCACGACACCGACACCTGCGACACCGCGGCGATGTCGGACTACCTGCGCGTGCGCGAGTCGGTGGGCGCAACGTCGATCTCGCGGGCGATGCAGGCCAAGTCCGGCAGCCCGGTCTCCCCGGTGACGATGAGCTCCTACACATCGGTCCCTGAGGACACCGATGTCTCCGAGCTCTACGCCACCGGCAGCTCGCACAGCCCGTCGGCGTACGTGGCGGTGGCGTCCAACGCCCGCAAGCCGCGGCGTACGAGGGGTGGGCGCACGGTCCGGATGGTCTACACCACCTCCACCGGCGCCCAGATCACCCCGCAGCGCACCATCGTCGGGCCCGAGCAGACGTTCCGGGTCGCACGCACCGACACTGCCTCCGACGGCACGGTCACCGTGCACATGGTTGAGGACACCGTGCTGTCCACCCACGCCCCCACCAGCAACGACTAGGAGACCCACCGTGATCGAGTTTGAGCGTGACGAGTTCATTGCCGAGTTCAACACATACCTGTCCGGCACCGACGACGGGGCGATCAGCCGAGCGCTGGCCATGTTCGGTTACGACAACGACCTGGACGCCGCGTCTGCGAGCTCCCCGATGGACCGCGAGGCCCGCAGGGGCTGGCTGCAGACGCTGTCGGACTGGGCGCTGGTAGCCCGCGACGCCGGCGAGTTGGATCCCCAGGACGCTGACGACGTGACGGATCCGTCCGGCGCCGGACAGCGCCGCTACCCGGACTGGTCTCAGGTCGCATCCGATGAGAGGGGCGGGACGCCTGAGGCGGACGCCGTCTAGCCGAACGAGCTGCCCCCATGGAGCCCCCGTCTCGCCCGTTGGGTGGGGGGGGGGGCTCCACTCATGGCCGCAACCTGGGGTGATCGGCTGGTCCTATCGCTGTACTTGGCCGTGGCCTGCGAACGAGTGTGCGAAGTGGGCCCGCAGCTTCCGTATTGCTGGGGTGCGTCGGCGCCGAGGGGCTAGTCTGGACCAACACAGCCCAGGGAGCATAACCACCCAATCGGGTCTCCCCGCGACTGTCTTTCCCGGAGTACGCCACACATTCCCCAGCTAGGAGCCTCGCGCACCATGATTACCGTCTACACCAAGCCTTCCTGCGTCCAGTGCACCGCGACCAAGCGTGCCCTCGACAAGAACGGTCTCGACTACGAGCTAGTCGACATCAGCCTCGACGACGAAGCCCGCGACTACGTCACCGCCCTGGGCCACCTGCAGGCCCCGGTCGTCGTCACCGAGGACGCCAACTGGTCGGGCTTCCGCCCCGACCGCATCAAGTCGCTGGCCACTGCCGGCGTAGGCGCGTCGCCGGCAGCCTGACCCCAACCCACTGACCCGACAGGGACGCTGCGGACACGCCTTCCGCCGCGTCCCTCCCGTTTCCCGCCCCAGCTGCCACAAGGGGACACGGAAAACGCCCCACCGCCTGATTCTCCCCAGCGGGTTCCTGCCTGCACCCGCCACACAGCCGCCGGAATGTCACCGACTACGTGCGCAGGAACCTCCCCGCTGCGGGGGAGGAAAGGACGAGGCACCGCCCATGCTCATCGTCTACTTCTCATCTTCCACCCTGGCCACCGACCGCTTCGTCGCCAAGCTGGACCTTCCGTCCGCGCGCATCCCGCTGCGGCGCACCGAGGACTGCCTGCACGTCGACGAGCCTTTCGTGCTCGTCACCCCGACCTACGGCGGCGGAAACGCTCGCCCGGTGCCCAAGCAGGTGGTGACCTTCCTCAACGACCCGGACAACCGGGCGCGGCTGCGTGGGGTCGTCGCCTCGGGAAACCGCAACTTCGGCGACGACTTCTGCCGCGCCGGCGACGTGATCTCCGCCAAGTGCGCCGTGCCCTACCTGTACCGCTTCGAGTTGATGGGCACCACCGACGACGTGGCCCGCGTGCGCGAAGGACTGGTGCAGTTTGAGCACCAGCAGCGCGCCGCCGGCACCTGGGACACGCGCCCCGCCGAGGCGAGCGCCGCGGCTGAGACCAGCGGTCTCCCCGCCCGACCCACCGACACGACAACCCCGACCATTCCGACAACGAGGACGACCATGACCACCGAACTTTCCCCCGCACAGACCGCGCCGGCCACTGCGGTACCGGCCGAGCTCCCCGCCGCGGGCCCCGCAGCCGAGACGATCCCGGCTGACGGA
>NZ_JBQSYJ010000022.1:0-32159 GCF_052379185.1 Corynebacterium sp. AOP12-C2-36
GCGTTGACGGCCCGGCACGTGGTCTCCGAGGCCGATCTCGCCGACTCCACGTGTCAGCTGCACCGGATCGACACGATGATCTCCCACAACGAGGACCGCTCCCAATCCCCCCTCTCGGCGGTGGCCTGGTCGCTCGTGGTCGTCGTGCTGGCCGTGCTGCTCGTCGGTGGCGGTCTGTGGCTGTTCGCCGTCCCCGGCGGCGGCGCCCAGGTGGTCGCCCAGGTGGCAGCCCGGGTGCTCGGCGGGATCCTGGTGCTCGGCGGAGCGGTCAGCGGCACCGTCTCACTGGTGTACCTGTGGTCCGGGGTGCTGCTGCACCGGCGTGCGCGCCACCAGGACCGTGACTTCCGCGACGCGGTGGGTGCGCTGCTGCCTGCAGCGTCCGGCGCGCAGTCTCGCAGCGATCTGGTCGACCTGCTCCACGAGAACGACGTGGCCGAGCTCAGCGGCCGCACACGCCACGACACCCCGCACTGAGTGAGACCCGAACCCCTACGGAGAAGACCCCATGGCCGGTGGCCTGTTCGCACTGCTCGACGATGTCACGCTGATCGCCCGCAAGGCCGCGGCCAGCACCGGTGACGTGGCCCGCGCGGCCGCCACCACCAGCACCAGGGCCGCCGCCGTGGTCGTCGACGACGCCGCGGTCACCCCCGGGTTCGTCGAGGGGGTCAGCCCCGCCCGCGAACTGCCGATCATCTGGCGGATCACCAAGGGCTCGCTGGTGAACAAGATCATCATCATCCTTCCGGTGATCCTGCTGCTCAGCTGGCTCGCGCCGTGGGCGCTCACCCCGATCCTCATGGTCGGCGGCACCTACCTCGCCTACGAGGGCGCGGAGAAGGTGTGGCACGCCGTCGCCGCGCGGCGCGGTGGGCAGGAGAAACACGCGCAGGACGCACCGGACGCCGCAGCGTCCTCCCCCGACGGCCCCGACGGCCCCGACGGCCCCGATGACGAGGAGTCACTGGTCAAGGGGGCGGTGCGCACCGACTTCATCCTGTCGGCGGAGATCATGGTCCTGTCGCTCAACGAGCTGACCGACCGCGGCGTGCCGGAGCGCGCCGCGATCCTGGTGGGCGTGGCGCTGATCATCACCTTCGCCGTCTACGGTGTGGTCGGGCTGCTGGTGAAGATGGACGACGTGGGCCTGGCCCTCGCCGACCCCGAACGCGACCGGCCCACCGTCGTGCGCAGGACAGGGCGCGGACTCGTCGCGCTGATGCCGAAGATCCTGACGGCCCTGTCGGTGGTCGGGACCGCGGCGATGCTGTGGGTCGGCGGGCACATCCTGCTCGTCGGCACCGACGACCTCGGCTGGCACCTGCCCTACTCCGTGGTGCACCACCTCGAGGAGGCCGTGGCCGGGGCCGGCGGCGCCGTGCAGTGGCTGGTGGAGACCGGCTGCTCGGCGGTGGTGGGCCTGCTCGTCGGCTCCCTGGTCCTCGCCGTGCTCGCCGGTGTTGCCCGCGTGCGTGGCGCCGTCAGCTCCGATCGTCGGGGGACGGCTGCTCCCCGGTGACGTACTCACCGGTCTCGTAGTCGTAGTCGACCGGGTTGCCGTCCTCGTCGGTGCGGGTGTACCAGTCGGTGACCTCCGCCGCCCGGGAGTTGAAGTCGCCGCCGGTGGCGTAGTCGCTGTCGGCGTCGGTCTGCTCCACGGCGATGGCGAAGTTGTCGCCGTGCTCGCGCACCCCGTGGACCACGGCGTTGGACAGTGCCTGCTCCTGGAAGTCGTCGCGGATCGTGAACGGGTCGGTGCGTAGCTCGCGCACCAGTGCGACGGCCATGAGCACCAGCACCACGGCGAAGGGCAGCGCGGTGACGGTGATGAAGTTCTGCAGCCCCTGCAGTGCGTCCTCGCCGCCGGCGAGCAGGATGACCACGGCGATGCCGGCCATGCACAGCGCCCAGAACACCGTCACCCACTTCTTCGGGTCGGGGTTGCCACGCTGGGACAGCTGGGAGTTCACCAGCGACGCCGAGTCGGCGGTGGTGATGAAGAAGACCGCCAGCATCACGATGACCACCGGGGCCACGATGCCGGCACCGGGCAGGTGGTCGAGCACGGTGAAGAAGATCTCCTCCGGTGCGGGCATCGCCGAGGGGTCGTCGCCGGCGGCGATGGACCCGGTCTCCCGCTGGATCCAGATCGACGTCCCGCCCAGGATGGTGAAGGCCAGCACGATGATCGTGGAGGGGATGAACAGCACGCCGAGGATGAACTGGCGGATCGTGCGTCCGCGGGAGATCTTCGCCACGAACACGCCGACGAACGGCGACCAGGACACCCACCACGCCCAGTAGAACGTGGTCCAGCCCGACAGGAACGCCTGCATGTCCTCGCCCTCGCCCATGTTGGCGCTGAGCATGTCCGGCATCGATCCGACGTAGTCGACGATCACCGCCGGGATCATGTTCGCCAGGAAGGCCGTGGGGCCGACGATGAAGAAGAACAGCGCCAGACCGATGGCGAGCACCATGTTGATGTTCGACAGCCAGCGGATGCCCTTGGCCACACCGGAGACCGCCGAGAGGATCGTGCCGATCGTCAGCACCATGATGATGACCAGGGCGAAGGTGTTGCCCGCCGGGGACCAGCCCGAGACCACCTCCACACCCTTGGAGATCTGCAGGGCGCCGATGCCCAGGGACGCGGCGGTGCCGAAGAGGGTGGCGACGATGGCCATGCCGTCGATGAGCCGGGCCGGCAGGGTGTCGGTGGACTTCACCGAGAACAGGGGCATGAGGATCGAGCTCATCAGCGGCACCCTGCCACGCCGGTAGGACACGTAGGCCACGGCCAGGCCGACGATGGCGTAGATCGCCCAGGCGTTGATGCCCCAGTGCATCGCCGACTGCGCCATCGCACCCTTGACCGCCTCCTGTGTGGCGGGGTCGTAGGCGCCGGGGCGCGGGTCCAGGTAGTGACTCATCGGCTCGTAGGGGCCGAAGAAGATGATGCCGATGCCGATGCCCGCGGCGAAGAGCATCGCCGTCCAGGACATCGTGGAGTACTCGGCCTTCTCCCCGTCGAGTCCGAGCGGGATCTTGCCGTAGCGGCTGAACGCGAGGATCAGCAGGAAGAACATCAGGCCGGTGGCCAGGGCGGTGAACACCCAGCCCATGTTCTCCATCACCCAGGCCAGCGCCGCCGAGGAGGCGTCGAACACCTGCTCCGGAGCGATCACGCCCCAGGCGATGAAGGCGACGATGAGGCCACCGACCACGCTCACGATGCGCCAGTCGACGGAGAACCGGATGCGTTGGTCCTCCACCGACACTCCCGGCACCAGGGCCGGGTGGATGCTGTGCGGGTAGGTCACCTCACGGATGAAGCTCTTCGCCGACTCCCTGCGGGTGGGGCGGGTCTGGTCAGGTCTCTCTCCGGGCTCGGGATGGTCCGAGGGGTCCACGGTATGTTTCTCCGTTTCCGAGTTCTTCTCTTTGGGTCGTCAGGTCAACCCTTACGACGGTAGAGAAGAAAGCGCTGCGCTGCAGCGAAAGCGCCGGAGACCCCCCGAACGGCACTCACATCCAGTCGCTGCGACGGAAGAAGACGTACAGCAGCACCGCCACCCCCAGCATCATGCCGAGCGCCATCGGGTAGCCGAGGGCCCAGTGCAGTTCGGGCATGTCGTCGAAGTTCATGCCGTAGATCGCGCCGACGAGGGTCGGCGCGAAGAGGATCGCAGCCCAGCCGGAGATCTTCTTCATGTCCTCGTTCTGCCGTTGCGCCACCAGGGTGGCGTTGACGTTGAGGATCTGCGCGAGCGCGTCGCGGTGGTCGGACGCGGTGCGTCCGGCGCGGGTGAGGTGGTCGGCGACGTCGTCGAGGTAGGAGCGCAGTTCCTCGTGGATGTCGTACTTCACGAAGCCGGCGCGCAGGGAGTCCAGCACCTCGGTCATCGACGCGATGGTCTGCTGGACGTCGATGACCTCCTGGCTCAACCGGTAGATGCGTTCGGCGACGGCCGCGTCACCACTGAAGACCTGCCGTTCGATCTGCTCCTTGTCGATGGCGATGCCGCGCAGCACCGACGGGTAGCCGTCCACGATGGCGTCCAGGATGCGGTAGACCACGGCCTCCGGGCCGAGCCGCAGCAGGTCACGGTCGGCGAGCATGTCGCCTCCGCGGGGGTCGGGGTTGTCGAGCCGTCCGGACGAGGAGGCGGCGAAGGCCTCGCTGTCGGTGCCGTCGATCCACCGTCCGTCCTGGCAGAGCACCGCCACGGAACCGTCGCGCACCAGGATGTGGAACTCGGAGAAGGCGACGTCCTCGGCGGCGTCGTTGTAGCGCGCCGAGCGCGCCACGAGGAACAGGACGTCGCCGTAGCGTTCCAGCTTCGGACGCTGGTGGGCGTTGACGAGGTCCTCGACGAGCAGGGGGTGCAGCTCCCACACCTCCACGAGTTCACCGAGCCCCTCGCGCCCGGGCGCGGGGTACAGCGCCATGAGCATGCGCGAGTCGTCCTCGGCGGCGGACGCTGCGGCGTCGGCCAGCGAGACGTCCTGCGGTACCGCGTGGGCGACGCCGTCATCGACGTAGGTGAGCACCGGCGGCGTGGACGCCGGCACGGCCGTCAACCCCACGTCACGGCCCTTTCCGCGGGTCAGCCTGCTCATCCTGCCGTCGTTCGTCCTGCGGTTTCCCATGGGACACACTCTATCCCGCGCCGACGGGAAAACCTCAGGCGGTCGCGACGGACACGGGTGCCGAGGCGGCGATCCGCGCCGGATTCGCGCGGTCCAGCGACGTACGCACGACGATCGGTAGGTGGTCGGAGTGCCCCTGCGGGAGGACGTCGACCTGCGCGGGACCGAAACCGCGGGAGACCGCGAAATCGTAGTTTCCCCGCAGTACGCCGTAGCGCGAGTACGTCGCCTTCTCGCTCCGGGACATCTCGTAGCCCCGGGTCCCGAGCTCGCGCCGCAGGCCGCGCTGGAACAGCGGGTAGTTGAAGTCTCCGACCATCACCGACGGCAGGCCGGCACCGATCTGCTGGAGGGCGTCGAAGGAGCTGCGGATCTGCTGACGGCGCAGCGAGTTCGTGGCCGTCAGCGGTGCGGCGTGGAAGGACGCGACGACGACGTCGCGGTCGTGTTTGGTGTCATGGGCGCGGACCATGACGAGGCGTTCCGAGGCGGGTTTCATGACCCGGTCGTGGAAGGACTTCTCCAGAGCGATCACCTTCAGGTCCCTCGCGTCCAGACGACTTGTGCGCAGGTAGACGGCGAGGCCGAGCCGGTTCTCCGTGGTCGCGTGCACGAGGTCGAGGTCGCCGATGTGACGGGGCAGTCGGCGGGTGTCCGCCTCCTGGACGCAGAGGGCGTCCGGGGCGTGTCCGGCCACCAGCGGGGTGAGCTCGGTGACGGCGTTGTGTTTGTGCAGGTTGTAGCTAATCAGCTTCATTAGTGATCAACCTTAGTACACCGCGACGCCGGTGAGATGTGCGTTTCCGTTGACATCGGTGGGCTATTACTCAGCATTCCCGGTCTCGTCCGCGGCGTGCGCACACTGTTGGCGAGCTCCGTTAATGGTTCTGACCTGCTAGAATCACAGGATGAGCGACGACGCGCGGACAGGCCCGTTCTTCCACGGAACCCGGGCGGTACTTGCCGTCGGCGACCGGGTGTGTCCCGGCCACCGGTCCAACTACCGGCCCGAGGTCGTCATGAACCACGTCTATTTCACCGCCCTGTGCGACGGAGCCGGGCTGGCGGCCGAGATCGCCGCCATGCTCGCCGGTGAGGGTGCGCGACCGCACGTGTACCGTGTCGAGACCACCGGGGTGTTCGAGGACGACCCGAACGTCACGGACAAGAAGTTCCCCGGCAACCCGACCCGGTCCTACCGCACGGATGCCCCGTTGGTCGTCGTCGAGGAGGTCCACGACTGGTCGCGGCTGTCCCCGGAAGACCTGGAGGCGTGGCGGGTGCGCCTGGCGGCGTTGCGCGACAGCGACGCCGAGATCATCAACTGAACCCCCTCAGTACTCGTGACCGTCAGTACACGTCGGCGTCGACGTAGTACCAACGTCCCGACTCGCGGACGAACCGGGACCGCTCGTGGAGTGAGTCCACTCCCCCGGTCTCGGCGACAAAGGTCGCCCGGAACTCCACGACCCCGGCGGTGTCCCCCTCGGTCCCGTCGAGGACGTCGACGATCTGCAGGCCACGCCAGCGGGGGTTGTCGGACAGGTCCAGCGTGGCAGGACGCGTCGAGGGGTGCCAGGTCCTCAGCAGCCAGTCTGCGTCCGCCCGGCGGAAGGCGTCGAACCGGGAGCGCATGAGCTCCTCGGCGGTGGTGGGTTCGGGGACGTCCACTACTGCAGGACCTCACCTTCCCACGCCTCGGAGTAGAACTCCGCCGACCGCGAGCCCAGCAGTTCCTGGTAGACGTCCGGGTCGAGACTCTGAGCCGAGCCCTCCGGAATCCGCGAGGAGAATGCGGAGACGCCCAGGCCGGCCTGACGGCCCTCCAACCGGACGCCTGCGGCCTCGAGGATCGTGGGCATCATGCTGACCTGGTCGACACCTGCGCGCATCGTCGAGGTGGACTCGTCGTCACCGGGAACCCAGACCCGGTTGAAGATGGTGCGGTTCGGGTGGTCGTCGAGCTCGTCGCCGAAGGCGTTGTTCGAGCCCATGTGCTTGAGGTGGTCACCCATGATCACCACCGCGGTGTCATCCAGGTAGCCCTGGGCCTCCATGTGGTCGACGAAACCGGCGACCTGCTCCATGGAGCACTGGTAGGCCGAGGTCAACTCCGCCTCGGTGTCCACGTCGCAGTAGTCGTAGATGTGGACCGGCTCGTGGGTGTCCACCGTGAGCATGGAGAGGTTGAACGGCTGGCCGGACTGCTCGGACTCCTCGTGGAGTTCGTCGACCTTGTCCTTCGCGTTGGCCATCAGCCGGTTGTCGCTCAGGCCCCAGTCGTCGCGGAACTGGTCGGCCGGCTCACCCTGTGCCCGCCAGTAGTCCAGGTCGTAGAGCTCGTCGTAGCCGTGGCCGGCGAGGAACTGGTCCTTGGCCGCGAAGGAGCCACTGGCGCCACCCATGAAGACGTTCTTGTAGCCCTCGTCGGCGAGGATGTCGCCACTGCAGGTCAGTCCGCCCAGGTAGTCACCCACGTCACCGCCGAGTGAGTTCAGGCCGGACTTGCCGGTCACGATGCCGTTGCCCTTCAAGGGCACGCCGCACTGCGTGCTGGCCAGACCGGACATCGTCCAACCGCCGCCCTCGTACTGCTTGAAGTCGTCGATGCTCTGCCACCCGTCGTCCTGCGAGGTGGCGTCCTTCAGCGGGATGTAGGGGTCCTTCTCGAACAGGTCGGTGTCCGAGAGGGTCTCCTCGCCGGACTCCAGGTAGATCATCACCAGGTTGCGCTTGTCCTGCGCGGACTCCACCTGCGGTGCGGTGTAGTACTGGTCGATGGTGTACTCCGAGTTCACGGCCTTGATGTACTCCCCGACGTGCACCGAGGAACTGAAGGCGGTGGAACCGACCACGACGACGGCGGTGACCATCACGGCAGAGACCGTGCGCGTGAGCCAACGGGGCCCGAGGGTACGGACCCGTCCTGCGTCGCCGGCCGTCTCGTCGTCGGCGTGGGCGGTCCGTCCTGCCCGTGCGCGGGGGCTGCGGACGCGACGATAGTGGAAGAACGCGATACCCAGGGTGATGACCAGAGGGAGCACGCCGAAGGCGAGGACGCCGGTCACCACGAGGGACCCGCCTCCACCGTCGGTGTCCGTGGCGACGAGGTTCATCAGCATCTGGTCGACGCTGATCGGCCCCCAGAGCATGCGGATGCCGATGCCGGTGATGAGCATGAAGACACCGGCCCAGATGAGCACGTACATGGCGACGTACCCCAGGACTGAGCCGATTCGTTTAGCGACGGTCACGATGGGACCAGACAATTGAGCATCTCACCTTTCCGACGCCGAGAATGTGACGCATACGCTGGTGCGGACCCCGGTCAGGTGGTGAACGGATCGCTTCCAGGTAGAAAATTCATTGACAGACCATAAAGTATTCAACCATAGTTCACTGTCGGACCGCGAGAGGTCAAGTACAATCCGCCGCCTGTGGGAGGGTGCACACCATAACGGGGACGGCAGGGACGGTGGAGCCGCCGCATGGTAGCCCGCGGTCAGCCGCGGTACCGGTTGAGCAGGTCCGACGGCAGGTGACAGGAGTCCTCCGGGCACCGGGCGAGACGGTGCTGGTGTTCATCGGCGCTGCGGAGGTAGTTCGTCAGAGGCAGCACCTCGACGGCGATGCGCGGGGCGTCCTCGCGTGCCGCGATGACGTCGCGGGCCTGGGCGAGGTGGCGCGGATCCTGCGAGTACAGACCGGTACGGTACTTCTCCCCCACGTCCGGCCCCTGCGCGTTGACGCTGTAGGGGTCGATGATCTCGAAGAGGTGCCCCATCAGCCCGGCGATGTCGACGACCTGCGGGTCGAACCGTGTGCGCACACACTCGGCGTAGCCGTCGTACTCCCCCTCCAAGGACGTCCCGGCACCGTTCGCCCGGCCGGCTTCGGTGTGGGTCACCCCGGGCACCGTCGAGAAGAACGCCTGCACTCCCCACAGACAACCACCGGCGATGAACACCTCGTCGGTGGTGGCGGTGACTTCCCCGTCGGCCGGTTGGTCCGGCCACTCTGTCGCTCGCTGGGACTTCATCGAAGCGATGGTACTACCGCGATTGGCTACAAACCTCTCAATGGAGAGATCGCTGCGACCTACTCGCGCAACGTCCTGGTTTCAGCCGAAGCTCGTAGTTCGATTGCAGGTTCATCCAGACGTCCATCAAGTTCTTGTGCAGAGCAAATTCCGTGGCGCACAAGGGCGTTTGCCAGCCGCGTGGACTAACCAGCCGAGGCCGCTTCGAAGGCCCCGTCAACGAGGATCGGAACCACCTGGGAGGCATCCAGCGAAGCAGCCACGTCAACGTCAGAACCGAACCCCATGGCCTTCAGCTCTCGAGCCCCGACGCATTCGTGCAAGACCTGGGTCAGACGTGGTCTCACCACATCGAAGAGATCGGCGGCAGCAGCAGCCTCGGGGCTCATTATGTCCCGGTAGCCAAGACCCGAGAGTGCAGAGAGCACGGACCCAGCGCCAAGATGATCTTCGAGTGCGGGGCGTAGCGAGTCGTCGTCACGCCATCGCTCACCGGCCGCGATGACTGCCACCGAGTCGCCACGCTCCAATCCCGCAGCCATCACGTCGGCCACAGCGGCTGAGTTTCGGAGACATCCGGCGACGACCTGGGCTCCTGATCCCTCGAGGTGCGTAGTGATCGTAGATCCATTCGGCGAGGGCAGAACAAGTTGGGGGACAGTCGGCTCGGTGAGCAACGCCGCTGGCGACAGCGAGAGAGCCGACGGCGACTCCAGCAGTGTCGACTCCAGTCGACCTATTGCCAGGACAGCGTCACGCTCGCGAGCAAAGGCTTCCGCCCTGAGCCCCTTCCACTGGTACGGGAAGACACGCATGCCACGCTCGACCGCGACGCAGACTGACGTCGAGAAGCTCAGGACATCGACCACAACGGCCAGTTCCGCTCCAATCGCTTGGGCACCGGCAGGACCCCAGTCAAACCTCACTGCATGGCAGCGCTGACCGAATAGGTCCTGCCAATCAGATATGTTCACGCGGACTGCAGCGGCGTGATCGCGGCGACCTTGCCCCGCAGCGCACGACGTTCCAGCCGAAGCTCGTAGTTCGACTGCAGGTTCATCCAGAACTCCTCGGAGGTACCGAAGTACCGCGCCAGACGGATCGCCGTGTCAGCGGTGATCCCCCGCTTGCCGTGCACAATCTCATTGATCCGACGCGGCGGCACCCCGATGGACACGGCAAGCTTGTTCTGCGTGATCCCGAAGCCCTCGATGAAGTCCTCCATCAGGATCTCTCCCGGGTGGATCGGCTCGATCAGATCGCGCTCAGTGGTAGTCGACGAGTTCGACATCTTCTGCACCTCCCTCTCTCCAAACGAAGCAGAGACGCCATTGCGCATTCACGCGGATGCTGTGCTGCCCGCGTCGGTCGCCGACAAGACGCTCGAGTCGGTTGCCTGGAGGTACCCGGAGGTCCTCGACATCCTTCGCCGCGTGGATCAGCTCAAGCTTCCGCAGGGTCGCCCGCTGCACTGTCCGGTCAACGCGCTTGACGTACTGCTCATGCCAGATGCGCTCGGTGTCCTTGCTGCCGAACGATCTGATCACGGGACGAGCATATAACGCGAACCGTCATTAACGCTAGACGTTAAACTTGAAGTCCACCGAGTTCCGCTACAAACCAACCTCTGACGATGAGTAGTCAAGTTGCCAGCGCTAATCATCCCGCGGGTCAGAGCGTTGCTCTGATCCGTTCGTACAGTGCACGGCCGAGACCAGGTGCGCATAGCCACCGGCGACGCAAAGGAGCATTCTCACCGCGATGCGGTCGGCCAGCTATGACCGAAGATCGCAGTTAAAAAGCAAAGCGCGTCGCTCGCTCCTGAGCACCGCGATCGGGCGCAGAAGGATCTCAGATAGAGGTTGCCAGGTCATCGCCGGTTATCGAGCGCCGACTGTTTCGATGTCGTGTACGCGGTGTGGGCGGCGAGAATAGCCGTCACGGAGAGTACAGCGACGCTCAACGCAATCACCGGCAGGTGATCGATCAGCAGCATCGCGGCGATCATGATCCCCACCAGCACGGCTGCTGCGATGAATCGTGACCGTGCGAGGCGTCCGAATCGGGACCGGAGGAACAGCAGGTTCCCTGCCAGGTATACGAGCGGACCTGCGGCCGTCACGAGAACGATTGCGGGCGTGAGGTGGTCGTGGGAGAGCCGCAGCTCGATGGAGACGGCGACGAGGATCGCGCCCAAGACCATAAAAGCATGCGCATAGGCGTAGGCCGATCGGAGAGCCCCAGTTGACGAGTCCCCGCCGTGGGTATCAGGGCCAGCGAGGGCGAAGTAGTTCCACCAGAGCACGAACAGGGACGCGAAGCCGACGATCAAGCTCAGAGCGAGGCCGGGGGTGAGCTGCCCGTGGGAGACGATGCTGCCGCCCATGAGCAGGATGGACTCGCCCAGGGCGATGATGAAGACGAGACGGTTGCGCTCGGCCAGGTGCTCGGCGTCGGTGTCCCACTGGTGCATGGGGGCTGCGCCGATACCGGGGATCCGGTAGTGGGCGAGCGGGGCCGCGTAGTCGATGAGCACCGCGATCAACCAGAGACCCAGCCGCCACTCGAGGGGCAGTGCCGCACCGAGGACCCAGAACATGCCGGCCAGCAGGGTCCACAGCAGCAGCATGCGGTAGTTGGCTGCGAGCTGGTGGCCGCGGTAGGTGATCATCATGAACATAGGACGGAGGAGGCCCATGAACAGGTAGCACCCGACGAAGAGCCAGGCTCCGTCGCCGAAGGCGCTGGGTATAGCGATCGACATGCCCAGTGCGGCGAGCATGAGCACCCCGGAGAGCAGCTGCACTGGGGTGCGGCTCGGATCCAGCCAGTTCATCGCCCAGGCGGTGTAGTTCCAGCCCCACCACACCGCGGCGAACACCACGATGGTCTGGGCAGCGCCCTCCCAGGAGAGGTGCTCGATGAGCAGGTGCGAGAGTTGGATGATGGCGAAGACGTAGACCAGGTCGAAAAAGAGCTCGACGGGGCCGACCTCGGATCGACGGTGCCCGATGCGGGCGAGCGGGACGGTAGTCATGGTTGGTGAACCTCGTATGTGTGGTGCGGGGGCCTCGAAGACGACAGCGACGAGCGGGCGTCCAACTGGCTGGACGCCCGCTCGAGACGCTCGTGCCGGCTCTCAGCCTTCGCGGATCGTCATCTTCGCGAGCTTGTCGCCGTCGACGTCGAAGACGAACTTCGAGCGGCCGTTCGCGTGGTTGGAGCGCCAGTCGCCGATGACGGTGATCGTGCTAGCGGCGATGTCGACCTCCTCGACCGCGAGGGTGCCGCGCGAACCGATGAACTCCTTGTCGCTCCAGGTTTTGATCTGCTCGCGCCCAGTGAAGTCGCGGCCCCAGTCGTCGACGGTCCCGTCAGGAGCGAAGGCGTCGAGGAAGGCTTGTTCGTCGTGGTCGTTGACCGCGGTGATGAACGAGGCCACGGGTTCGGGGATGGTGGGTGCTGCCATGGGGCGCTCCTTATTTCGTAGTGTCGAGCTCAGCGGGTGGTGTAGCCGCCGTTGGCGAAGATCGTCTGGCCGGTGATCCACCAGCCCTCGGAGGCGAGGAAGCGGATGATCGGGGCGATGTCCTCGATCTTCGTGAGCTGACCGCCCATACCCTGCGACTTGTGGAACTCGACCCGCTCCGGGGTCTCCTGGCCGTAGAAGAACGGCGTGTCCATCGGACCGGGCGCGATCGCGGTGACGGAGATGCCTCGGTCGGCGAACTCCTTGGCCGCGGCGCGAGTGAAGTGCTCCACCGGCGACTTGCCTCCGGCGTAGGTGGAGTAGCCGTCGGTGAACGCGGCCAGCAGCGCGGTGACGATGGTGATGATCTTGCCGCCGTCGGCGAGGTTCTTGCCGGCCTCCTGGATGAAGAAGTAAGCGGCCTTGGAGTTGATGTCGAACATCGAGTCGTACTCGTCCTCGGTGGTCTCCACGATCGGCTTGCGCAGCACCTTGCCCGCCGTGTTCACCGCGACATCGATCGTCCCCAGAGCCGCCTCAGCGTCGGCGAACAGTTCGGCCACGTTCGCCGGAACCGTGAGGTCCCCCTGAAACACCGCGCCCTTGCCTCCAGCCGCTTCGACGGCGGCCAGCGTCTGCTCCGCGTCCGCGCGACTGGAGTCGGAGTTGTAGTGGATCGCGACGTTCGCGCCGGCCTCGGCTGCTTGACGAGCGACCAGCCCGCCGAGGTTCTTCGCGCCGCCCGCGATCAGGACGTTCTTGCCGTTGAGCGTGTGATCGGCCATGACAGCCCTCCATATCGTTGGTATGCAACAGTATTACTCTGCTACATACGCTAACGTAGCACTATGACAGGAGCACCGACAAGCGATACACGGGAGCGACTGATAGCGGCAGCCGCCGACCTCATCGCCGCCGCCCCCGGCGAGGAGTTCTCCCTGCGCGCGGTGTGCGACGCAGTCGGGGTGAAGATGCCGACGCTCTACCACTTCTTCGGCTCCAAGCAAGGGCTGATCGACGCTGTCATCGAGCACGGGTTCGACCTCTACCTGAACGAGAAGTCGTCGATGGAGTCCTCGGGCGATCCCATCCAGGACATCCGTGCCGGCTGGGATGCCCACGTCGCCTTCGGTCTGGCCAACCCCGGGTTCTACACTCTGATGTACGGGAAGGTCCGCCCTGGGCACTCCCCCGAGGCGCAGTCCCGTCCCAGCGAGATCCTGCGCGCGCTCACGGCGCGGGCCGCCGAACAGGGCAGGCTTCTGGTGCCCTCTGAGCAGGCTGCCGCGCACATCCTAGTGACCAACATCGGCGTCACCCTGCGCCAGATCATCCTGGCAGCGCCGGATCCTGCCCTGTCTCAAACTGTCCGTGAAGGCGCTATCTCGGCGATCACCGGCAAGGGAACACGAGCCGACGACTCGCTCACCACTGCCATCGAGCTCGCTGCAGCACAACCAGATGTCCTCGGCAGGGCGGAGACCCAGCTCCTCATCGAATGGCTCGGCCGGTTGAGCAGGGTTGAGAAGCTGCAGTAGGCGAGTGCCACGAGCTTCGGAGAGGCACAGCGGTTCAGGAGGTAGACAAGAGACCTTCTTCGATCAAACCAACGCCGTGCCAGCGGGCAGGATTCGCGCCGCGCGTACAGAGTGCCTAACTCAACACTAGGCCGTCGTAGATGCGCTCGGACGGCTCGACGTCCCGATCGATGGGGACGTGGAGTGTGGCGATGTGCAGCCGTTGCCCGTCAGACCTCACCAGACGTTAGTTTGAAAAGCGGAACTCCACGACGTCGCCGTCCTGCATCACGTACTCCTTGCCCTCCTGGCGGACCTTGCCGTGGTTGCGGGCCTCGGCGACGGAACCGAACTCGTCCAGGTCGGAGTAGCCGACGATCTCGGCCTTGATGAAGCCACGCTCGAAGTCGGTGTGAATCACACCGGCGGCCTGCGGGGCGGTCGCACCCTGCGGGATCGTCCAGGCGCGCGTCTCCTTGGGTCCGGCCGTGAGGTAGGTCTGCAGACCCAGGGTCGCGAAACCAGCCTTGGCCAGCGTCGCCAGACCCGGCTCGTCCTGCCCGACGGACGCCAGCAGCTCGGCGGCCTCCTCGTCGTCGAGCTCGAGCAGCTCCGCCTCGGTGGCGGCGTCCAGGAACACGCAGTCCGCCGGCGCGACGAGGTCGCGCAGCTCCTGCTGCCGGGACTCGTCGGTCAGCACGGCCTCATCGGAGTTGAAGACGTAGAGGAAGGGCTTGGCGGTCATCAGGTGCAGCTCGCGGACCGCGGCGAGGTCGAACTCGCCGGAGACCGAGGCGGAGTACAGCGTGCGGTCGTCCTCCAGGATCTCCTGGGCCTTCTTGGCGGCCTCGGCCTGCTCGGCCTTGTCGCGATCCTTGCGCCCCTCCTTCTCCAGGCGGGGCACCGCCTTCTCCACGGTCTGCAGGTCGGCGAGGATCAGCTCGGTCTCGATGACCGAGATGTCCGTGGCCGGGTCGACGCGGCCGTCGACGTGGATAACGTCGTCGTTGGAGAAGGCACGCACGACCTGGCAGATCGCGTCGGCCTCACGGATGTTCGCCAGGAAGGCGTTGCCCATCCCTTCGCCCTCGGAAGCGCCCTTGACGATGCCGGCGATGTCCACGAAGGACACCGTGGCCGGCAGGATGCGCTCGGAGGAGTAGATCTCGGCGAGCCGGGTCAGACGCGGGTCCGGCAGTTCGACGAGGCCGACGTTGGGCTCGATCGTGGCGAAGGGGTAGTTCGCGGCGAGGACGTCGTTGCGGGTCAGGGCATTGAACAGCGTGGACTTACCGACATTGGGCAGGCCGACGATTCCGAGAGTAAGGGTCACGGCGACCATCCTATCCGGTGGACTCCCCACCGGTCAGCCCGCCCCTCGCCCCTGCCACTCCACCCGGCCCCGCGCAGGACAGCACACCCGCCCGGGCCGTAAGCTCTCCACCAACTGTCCGTTTCCTGGAAGACCAGTGGGAATCTAGGATAGATTCGATTTCTTCACTTCCCCTGCCGCAACAAGAGACCCCGGAGGCTCACGCACATGTCTGCAGACGCTCCCGCCGGGCCGCAGGTCGGATCAGACGGCAAGGACGGAAAGGTCACCCGCGACACGTTCAACTCGCGGCTCCTGTTCCTGTTCGCTGCCATCGGTTCCGCCGTCGGCCTCGGCAACATCTGGCGATTCCCCTACGTCGCCTACGAATCAGGCGGCGGAGCTTTCCTCGTCCCCTACATGATCGCCCTGCTCACCGCGGGCATCCCACTGCTGTGGATGTTCTTCGCGCTGGGCCACCGGTTCCGCGGGTCGGCACCGCTGGTCTTCCGCCGTATCCACCCGCGCGCCGAGATCCTGGGCTGGGCCCAGGTCGGCATCTCCTTCTTCATCGCCGTCTACTACGCCGCGATCGTCGGGTGGGCGCTGCTCTACACGATGAAGTCCTTCACCAAGGGCTGGGGCGAGAACCCCGGCGAGTACTTCTCCGGGGAGTTCCTGCAGGCCGACACCGAGTCGGTGTTCTCCGGCACCTTCGTGATGCCGATCCTCATCACGATGATCGTCGTGTGGATCATCGTCCTGGCCACCCTTGTGCTCGACGTGAGCAAGGGCATCGGACGACTCAACATCATCTTCATCCCGCTGCTGCTGGTGCTCTTCATCGTCATGGTCGTGCGTGCACTGTTCCTCGACGGTGCCTCCACCGGCCTGGACGCCCTGTTCACGCCGGACTGGAGTGCGCTGACCGACTCCTCGGTGTGGATCGCGGCCTACGGACAGATCTTCTTCTCGCTGTCCATCGGCTTCGGCATCATGATCACCTACTCGTCCTACCTGAAGCCGCGCTCGAACCTGACGAGCACCGGCCTGGTCACCGCCTTCGCGAACTCCTCCTTCGAGGTTCTGGCCGGTATCGGCGTGTTTGCCGCACTCGGCTTCATGTCGGCGGCGTCCGGCGTCCCGGTCAGTGAGGTCGCGACCTCCGGCATCGGCCTGGCCTTCGAGGCCTTCCCGACGATCATCAACCAGATGCCCGCCGGCGAGCTCTTCGGCATCCTGTTCTTCGCCAGCCTCGCCATCGCCGGCGTCACCTCCCTGATCTCGATCGTGGAGGTCGTCTCCTCGGCCGTGCGTGACAAGTTCGACATGTCCCGCCGTGCCGCCGCCCTGTCGGTCGGCGTGCCGATGGCCGTCCTGTCGATCCTCGCCTTCTCCGCCACGAGCGGACTGGTCACCCTCGATGTCATGGACAAGTTCACCAACAACGTCGGCATCGTGCTCGCCGCACTGGTCGCGATCATCGTGGTCGGTGTGATGACGATGCGGATCAACGAGCTGCAGCAGCACCTCAACGCCGTGTCCTCGTTCAAGGTCGGCGCCACCTGGCGCACCTTCCTGATGTTCGTGACCTCCGTGATCCTCACCTTCACCCTGCTCAGCGAGGTCGCCACCCTGCTGGACGAGGGCTACGGCGGCTACGCGGACAATCAGGTCTTCACCTGGGGTTGGCTGGTGATCATCGTCGTCCTGGTGGCCGGGATCATCATGCACCTCATCCCGTTCACGCGTCGCTCGATGGTCCTCGACGGCACGCCGGGCTCCGATTTCGGTGTCCCGCCGGGCGGCCGTGCCCGCGGAGTGTCCAACCCCCTGGCCGACGCAGCCGACGGTGCTGCCAGTAACGCGAGCCCCGCCGCCTCGTCCGCAACGCAAGGAGCGAACCGATGAGCACCACAGCGATCGTCATGATGGCCCTGTTCATGGTCTTCCTCTGGGGAGGCCTGTTCGTCGCCACGATCAACCTGCGCAACCACTCCGACGAGGAGTCCGGGGAGCTCGGGACCGCGCCCGGAACCACGGACGAGGACCTGATCTTCCACGCCTCGTCCCACCCCGCGGGGTGAGTCCCCGGGCTACCCGGTGACGTACACCCCACCATCGTGCACAATGGGTCGGGTGAGCAGCGATTCGAACAACACCAACGGGTCCTCGGGAAGCAAGAAGCCCGACGGACAGAGCAGTCCGAACAACCCGGACCCGCGCGACGTGGTCGACGGCCGGGACTTCGCGGACATCCTCATGGGGTCAGGCCGCATGGACCCGGAGTCGTCACTCCCGCTTCCCGGCGAGGAGCCGGCGGCGGTGCGCAGCCCGAAGGAGGCCTCCGAGGAGTCCATCTTCCTGGAGGGCGATCCGGCGATGCAGGAGCCCGACGACAACGCCGAGGCCCTGCAGTCCGACGATGACGGCACCCCCGGCAAGGAGATCCGTGACCGCGCCGAGGTCATCGGCACCTCCGCACGCTGGACGGCGGGATGGAGCCTGCGCTTCCTCGTCACCGCCGCGGCCCTGTGGGTCCTCTTCTACGTCCTGTCCAGTCTCTGGGCGGGCATCCTCCCGGTCATCCTCGCCATCATCGTGTGTACGGTGCTCTGGCCGGTAGTGCGCATCTTCCGCAGGCTGCACTTCCCCAACGCCCTGGCGGTCCTGTCGACGCTGATCCTGTTCTTCGCGGTGTTCGGCGGCATCATCGCCGCCATCCTGCCGAGCGTCTCCAAGCAGATCCCCGAGCTCGTGGACAGCGGTGCCGCGGGCATCGAGCAGATCCAGAACTGGGTCGCCGGCCCGCCGCTGAACCTGCAGAGCGACCAGATCGACAACATGATCGACCAGGCCACGAGCTGGGTGCAGGACCAGACCTCCCAGATCACCCAGACCGCGATCACCGGGGTCTCCGCCGTCACCTCGGCGGCGATCACCCTGTTCGTGATGCTGGTCCTGATCTTCTTCTTCCTGAAGGACGGCGAGAAGTTCCTGCCCATGGTCCGGCGCATCGCCGGACGCCGCGTCGGCTGGCACCTCACCGAGGTGCTGACCCGCTGCTGGAACACCCTGGGCGGCTTCATCCGCACGCAGGCGATCGTGAGCTTCATCGACGCCTTCTTCATCGGCCTGGGTCTGGTCATCCTCCAGGTTCCCCTCGCTCTTCCGCTGGCGATCGTCACCTTCTTCGGTGGTTTCATCCCGATCGTGGGTGCCTTCACGGCTGGCGCCCTGGCTGTCCTCATCGCCCTGGTCACCCAGGGTTTCACCACCGCGCTGATCGTGCTGGGTGTTGTGCTGCTCGTCCAGCAGCTCGAGGGCAATGTGCTGCAACCCGTGCTGCAGTCCAAGGCAATGAAGATGCACGCGGTCATCGTGCTGCTCTCGGTGACCATCGGCGGCGGCATGTTCGGCATCATCGGCGCCTTCCTGGCCGTGCCCGTGGCAGCGATGATCACCGAGGTCCTGCGCTACATCGGCGACCTCACCGACCTGGCCACCGGCGAGAAGCACTCTGCCGACATCAATTTCGCCACCTCGGCCGGCCAGCAGACCGGCGCCCAGCGCGAACAGGCCGCGCAGCGCTGGCAGGACTGGCGCAAGTCTCTCAAGAGTGACGAGTCCGGTGAGCCCAAGGCCTTCAGCCGGTTCCTCGCCCCCCTCCTGCCCGATGACAAGACCGACGACAAGACCGACGAGACCGACAAGAACCAGAAGGACGACAAGCCGAGTGACGACTCCACCTCGTAGCCGTCCTGACCATCGGGTAACATCAGCCGCCGTGACTTCTGAGACCACTGACGAGCCCGCCCCGCTGAACCGCCGGGGCCTGATCCCGGTATGGGCTCCCCTGCTGGTGATGGCGGCTGTCATCCTCACCGGGGTCGTCCTCAGCGGGGTGGGCACGTCCTATGTCCTGCTCTTCACCGTGGCCGCGGTCGTGTGCACCGCGCTGGTGGAGCTGCGCGGCCTCTTCCTCACGGTCGTGCTGCTGCCGGTCTACTGGTTCTTCGGGATCACCGGCGTCGGGCTGATCAGCGCCGGCTCCGGAACCGCGGGATCGAGTTTCAAGACGACCCTGATCACCGCCGCGTACCCGGCGATCGAGAAGTTCCTCTGGCTGGCCGTCGCCTTCGTGATCTGCGTCGTCATCGCGGTCGCCCGTCACCGCATCGACGCCGCCGTGCTCAAGGCCCAGCACCGACGGGACCGCTCACGTCGCCGGCAGATGACGGACGCGGAGGAGAGCAACCAGCGGCTCAACGCCCGCTACCGCGACAAGGACCGGCCGTCGGGTGACCGGGCGTCCTACCGGGCCGAGCGTCCCGAACGTCTGGAGCGTTCTGAGCGCCCAGAGCGTACCGATCGCTCCGAGCCGCGCGCGGCGTCCTCACGCCGGTACAGCGAGCGTCCCCGCGGCGACTACCCGCGCTACCCGTCGCAGCGCGACGAAGCGTCCCGCGGCACGCAGGACTCCCCCGCCCCGGACGGGCAGGAGCAGCCGGAGACCCGCACCCGCACCGCCGCCGAGCTGCGCGAGGCGAGCCGTCGTCGCCGTTCGAGGAGCCAGGACCGTCCCCTCGACATGGAGTGAGCGGCGCCCAACCGACACCGCGCGACGAAGGGGCCGACCCGGGAATCATTTCCCGGGTCGGCCCCTTCGTCGTTGCCGCTGAGGTCTGAGGTCAGCTGGCGTTGCGTGCCGGGCGCAGTTCGCGCGGCAGGGAGAACACCAGGTCCTCGGTGGCGGTGGTGACCTCTTCGATGCTGTTGAAGCCGTGCTCGGCGAGCAGCTCCAGTACACCGCGCACGAGCAGCTCCGGCACCGAGGCGCCGGAGGTCACACCCACGGAGGTCACGCCCTCGAACCAGGCGGGGTCGACCTGCTCGGCATAGTCGACCAGGTGGGATTCCTTCGTGCCGTGCTGGAGCGCGACCTCGACGAGCCGCACCGAGTTGGACGAGTTCTGGGAACCGACGACGATCATCAACTCGACCTTCGGCGCGATCGCCTTGACCGCGACCTGGCGGTTCTGGGTGGCGTAGCAGATGTCGTCGCTGGGCGGGGTCTCCAGCTGGGGGAACTTCTCGTGCAGGAACTTCACCGTGCGCATCGTCTCGTCCACGCTCAGCGTGGTCTGCGACAGCCAGATCAGCTTCTGGTCCTCGGGGAACTCGAGGGCGTCGACGTCCTCCTTGCCGTCGACCAGGTGCACCACGTCCGGGGCCTCGCCCGCGGTACCCTCGACCTCCTCGTGACCGTGGTGGCCGATGAGGATGATCTGGTAGCCCTGCTTGGCGAAGCGCTTGACCTCGTTGTGCACCTTGGTGACCAGCGGGCAGGTCGCGTCGAAGGTCTTGAGCTTGAGCAGCTTGGCGTCCTCGTGCACCTTCGGCGAGACGCCGTGGGCGGAGAAGACGACGTTGGCGCCCTCGGGCACGTCCATGGTCTTGTCCACGAAGATCACGCCCTGCTCCTCCAGGGTCTTCACGACGTGCTTGTTGTGCACGATCTCCTTGCGGACGTACAGCGGGGCACCGTACTTCTCGAGGGCCTTCTCCACGGTCTCCACGGCGCGGTCGACACCGGCGCAGTAGCCGCGCGGCGCCGCGAGCAGGACGCGCCTGGCGGAGCGGGCCGGGGTGTCGCGTTCCTCACGGTCGATGGTGGTCGTCGGGGCAGTTGTGGTGAAGTTATCCACAGGTGAAGCCTCAGTCATGTCCCCCATGCTATCGGACCTCTACAATCAGAGCCATGTCAGATGCCTCGTCCGCCTCGCCGACCGCAGCGACCGGTTCCCCACCGTCCCCGACCTCCGCGGAGGCGCCGTGGCCGGTCCATGTCGTCAACGACAAGGTGAAGGGGTGGATCGAACGTCTCGGCCACCTCTGGGTGGAGGGGCAGATCACCCAGGTCAACATGAAGCCGTCATGGAAGCTGTCCTACATCACCCTGCGTGACGTGGAGATGGAGCAGTCGGTCCCGTTGACCTGTTCCACCTCGATGCTGCGTTCCATGCCGACGCCGCTGAAGAACGGCGACCGCGTGGTGGTCTACGGCAAGCCGGCGTTCTACTCCGGGCGTGGCTCGTTCTCCCTGTGGGTCTCGCGGATCCAGCACGTGGGTGTGGGCGAGCTGCTGGCCAGGATGGAGCAGCTCAAGCGGGCGATGGACGCCGAGGGGCTGTTCGACCCGCGGTTGAAGCGTCCCCTGCCGTTCCTCCCGGGGCGGGTCGGACTGATCACGGGGCGCGGTTCGGCCGCCGAGCGCGACGTCCTGGCGGTCGCGCACGACCGCTGGCCCTCGGTGCAGACCGAGGTGATCAACACCGCGGTGCAGGGCCCGCAGGCGGTACCACAGGTCATCGCCGCCCTGCAGCAGCTGGAGGACGACCCACGGGTGGACGTCGTCATCGTCGCGCGCGGCGGCGGCTCTGTGGAGGACCTGCTGCCGTTCTCAGAGGAGGCGCTGGTGCGTCAGGTCAGCCGGATGACCACACCGGTGGTCAGCGCCATCGGGCACGAGCCGGACAACCCGATCCTCGACAACGTCGCGGACCTGCGGGCCGCCACGCCCACCGACGCCGCCAAGCGGGTCGTGCCGGACGTGGCGGCCGAGCTACGGCTCGTCTCCGAGCTTCGTGACCGCGCCGCCGGTGCCCTGCGCTCCTGGGTGGCCAATGAGCAGCGGGGCCTGGCGACGGTGCGCTCGCGTCCGGTCCTGGCCGACCCGCTGCTGCCGATCCGCCGTCAGCAGGAACTGGTCACCGAGGCCCGCGAGCGCAACGACCGCGCACTGGGGATCACGATCCGCGACATGCGCTCCCAGGTGGTCTCGCTGAAGGCCCAGGTCAATGCATTGGGACCGTCGCAGACGTTGCAGCGTGGCTACTCGGTGGTGCAGGTCCTCCCCCGCGACCACACCCCGCCGCAGGTGGTGACCACCGTGGACGACGTGACCCCGGGGTCCCAGCTGCGCATCCGCGTCCTGGACGGATCGGTCACCGCCGCGGCGATGGCCGTGCAGCACTCCGAGACCGCGCCCGAGAAGCCGGCACCTGAGAAACCAGATACGACAGAATCAACCGACTCCCCCGAAAACAAGGAGACCCCGAGCGATGAGTGACACCGAGAACACCCAGACCTTCCGTCCGCTGGACGAACTGAGCTACGAGCAGGCCCGCGACGAGCTGGTGGAGGTCGTCAAGATCCTCGAGCTAGGCCAGATGAGCCTGGACGAGTCCCTGAAGTACTGGGAGCGCGGCGAGGAACTCGCCGCCTACTGCGAGCGCTACCTCGACGGTGCCTCGGAGCGGGTGGAGGCCGCGCTGCAGAACCGCCGCCCCGACGGGGAGGACGACGGCGACCAGTCCTAACCGGTGACGATCGGGTCCGTGGTCGCGACCTTGTCGGCCAGCGTCTCGTAGATCTCGCCGGTGGCGGTGCCCGACAGCATCACGGTGGAGTCCCCCAGGTCCGCGGCCCACACCGTGCGGGCGTCGTCACCGGTGAAGATGTGCCAGGTGACGGTGTCCCCGGCGGTCTCGGCCGTGACGCCGGAGGCGGAGCTCTCGCGCGAGTCGGTCTCCTCGCGGTACTCGTCGTCCACGTCGGCGACCGCGTCCTCCAGATCCACGGAGGTCTGGGTCAGGCCGATGTAGTAGCGCTCGTCGATGACCCAGCCGGCGATGGAGGACGGTTCCCGGTCGATCGTGGTGCGGCGACCGGAGTTCGCCTGCCAGTCGTCCGGCACGTCCGGGTTGCGCACCGGGAAGTTCAGGCTGCGGGCCTCCGAGCCGAGGATCGCGTCGATGTCGACCTCGTTGACCGGCCCCGTCGTCTCCGCCGGACCGGGGTTGTAGCTGCACAGACCGGTGAAGCCGACGGAGAACGCCATGACCACACCCAACACGCCCAGCGATATCAGCAGGTCACGGGTGGAGGTGAACATGCGCGGTTTCTCGAGTTTCACGCCACCGATTATTGCAGACAGGTACCCCGGGGGCCCTAACCGTCACCCTCTGCACGACCGCAGCACGCGCCGGAGGGTGGCTCGTGGAACAATGGGGGGCACCCCCGACGCCCGATAGCAGAAAGCTGGTCTTCCATGACTTCCGGATCCGACTCCGTCCCCACCCCGCCCGAGGCCCTCCCCGCCTCCTCCCCGGACCGCAACCTGGCCATGGAGCTGGTGCGTGTTACCGAGGCGGCGGCCCTGGCGTCCGGCAAGTGGGTCGGCCGAGGGAAGAAGGAGTCCGGCGACGGTGCCGCCGTGGACGCCATGCGCAGGATGATCAACACCGTGCAGATGAACGGCACCGTGATCATCGGCGAGGGCGAGAAGGACGAAGCGCCGATGCTGTTCAACGGTGAGTCCGTCGGCACGGGCGAGGGCCCGGCCGTCGACATCGCCGTGGACCCGGTGGACGGCACCACGCTGATGGCCGAGGGACGCCCCAACGCCATCTCCGTGCTCGCCGCCGCCGAGCGCGGGTCGATGTACGACCCGTCCGCCGTGTTCTACATGAAGAAGATCGCCGTGGGCCCCGAGGCCGCCGGCAGCATCGACATCCAGGCACCCGCCGCCCACAACATCAACGCCGTCGCCAAGGCCAAGGGCGTTCACCCCTCGGACGTCACCGTCGTGGTGCTGGACCGTCCCCGTCACCACGACCTGATCGCGGAGATCCGCGCGGCGGGCGCGAAGGTGCGGCTCATCGGAGACGGCGACGTGGCCGGTGCCGTGGCCGCCGCCGGCGAGAGCCACGCGGTCGACCTGATGATGGGCACCGGCGGCACCCCGGAGGGCATCATCACCGCCTGCGCGATGAAGTGCATGGGCGGCGAGATCCAGGGCGTGCTGGCCCCCACCGACGACACCGAGCGGCAGAAGGCGATCGACGCCGGCCTGTCGCTCGACACCGTCCTGGGCACCAATGACCTGGTGTCCTCCGACAACTGCTACTTCGTCGCCACCGGCGTGACCAACGGCGACATGCTGCGCGGCGTCAGCTACCGCGCCGGCGGCGCGACCACCCGCTCGCTGGTGATGCGCGAGCGTTCCGGCACGATCCGCAGCATCGAGGCCACCCACCAGCTGCAGAAGCTCAAGGACTACTCGGTCCAGGACTACATCTGATCCTCCCCCACCCCCGCAGGCACACCGTCCGGAACGCCTGCGGGTACCCTTATATGTCAGTCGTCACAATAATCAGGAAGGACACGACAGTTCATTATGAGTGAGCAGGAATTCCGCATCGAGCACGACACCATGGGTGAGGTCAAGGTCCCGGCCAAGGCCCTGTGGCGTGCACAGACCCAGCGTGCCGTGGAGAACTTCCCGATCTCCGACCGGCCCCTGGAGGCCGCGCAGATCCGTGCCATGGGCCTGCTGAAGGCAGCCTGCGCCCAGGTCAACAAGGACTCCGGCGCGTTGGACGGCACCAAGGCGGACGCCATCATCGCCGCCGGCAAGGCCATCGCCGAGGGCACCTACAACGACGAGTTCCCGATCGACGTCTTCCAGACCGGTTCGGGCACCTCGTCGAACATGAACACCAACGAGGTCATCGCCTCGCTGGCCAAGCAGGACGGGGTGGACATCCACCCGAACGACGACGTGAACATGGGCCAGTCGTCGAACGACACCTTCCCCACCGCCACGCACGTCGCGGCGACCGAGGCGGCCGTCACCAGCCTGATCCCGGCACTGAAGACCCTGCACTCCTCCCTCGCGGCGAAGGCCACCGAGTGGAAGAACGACGTGAAGTCCGGCCGCACCCACCTCATGGACGCCGTCCCGGTGACCCTGGGCCAGGAGTTCGGCGGCTACGCCCGTCAGATCGAGCTGGGCATCCAGCGCATCGAGGCCACCCTGCCGCGTCTCGGCGAGCTGGCCATCGGCGGCACCGCCACCGGTACCGGCCTGAACACCTCCGCCGACTTCGGCGCGAAGGTCACCGAGGAGCTCAAGAAGCTCACCGGTGTCGAGGAGCTGACCGAGGCGGAGAACCACTTCGAGGCACAGGCCGCCCGCGACGCGCTCGTGGAGTTCTCCGGTGCGATGCGCACCGTGGCCGTCTCGCTGAACAAGATCGCCAACGACATCCGCATGATGGGCTCCGGCCCGCTGACCGGCTTCGGTGAGATCCACCTCCCCGACCTGCAGCCGGGTTCCTCGATCATGCCCGGCAAGGTCAACCCGGTGCTGTGCGAGACCGCCACCCAGGTCGCCGCGCAGGTCATCGGCAACGACGCCGCCATCACCTTCGGTGGTGCACAGGGCCACTTCGAGCTCAACGTGTTCATCCCGATGATGGCCCGCAACGTGCTGGAGTCCGCCAAGCTGCTCGCCAACACCTCCACGGTGTTCGCCGAGCGCCTGGTCGACGGCATCGAGCCGAACAACGAGCGTATGCGCACCCTGGCGGAGTCCTCACCGTCCATCGTGACCCCGCTGAACTCCGCGATCGGCTACGAGGCCGCCGCGAAGGTCGCCAAGACCGCGCTGGCCCAGGGCAAGACCATCCGCCAGACCGTGATCGACCTGGGCTTCGTGCCCGAGACCCTGTCGGAGGAGGAGCTGGACAAGCGCCTCGACGTGCTCGCCATGGCGAACACCGACCGCGACTAACAGCTCCAGCCGTCCCCGCAGTGAGGGGACGACGGGAGAAGAGGGGCACCGCGACACCACCGTCGCGGTGCCCCTCTTCCCATGTCCGTGGCGTGTGGGACGATACCTTGCATGACGATCACCGCAGCCGCTGACGGCTCCGCCCTCGGAAACCCCGGCCCCGCAGGCTGGGCCTGGTACATCGACGACGACACCTGGAAGGCCGGCGGCTGGCCGCACGGCACGAACAACATGGGCGAGCTCAAGGCCGTCCTGGACCTGCTGGAGAGCACGGCCGCGCACCCGGACGCCGCGGGCCAGCACCTGCTGATCCTGTGTGACTCCCAGTACGTGATCAACTCGGTGACGAAGTGGATGCCAGGATGGAAGCGCAAGGGTTGGAAGAAGCGCGACGGCAAGCCGGTGCAGAACGTCGACCTGATGAAGGCGATCGACGCGGCGATGCAGGGCAGGGACGTCGCCTTCGAGTGGGTGAAGGGGCACGCCGGGCACCCGATGAACGAGGCGGCGGACAAGCGGGCGAACGCCGCCGCCACCGCCTTCTCGCAACGCCGCTCCCCCGAGACCGGCCCCGGCCTCGACGGGACAGCCGTACCGGCGCAGGACGCCGCGACGTCCGGCGCGCCCGATGCGTCCGACGCCGCGCAGGACGCAGAGGACGCCGCCGCGCGGGAGCTGGCGCTCTACACCGACGAGGTGCGCGGCAACCGTGAATTCGCCGAGGCACTGCTGCACCCGGACCTGCACGTCGTCGACCGTGACGGGCGGGTTCTCGACCGTGCGGGGTTCCTGGACTCGCTGGCGCCGCTGCGCGGGTTCGACCGGTTGGAGGTCTCCGACGTGGTGACCGAGGCGTTGGGGGACGACGCGGTGCTGGTGCGGTCCACGGCGACGGGGGCCTACGGGACCACGGTGCGCAGCTCGGTGTGGGTGCGTGCCGGCGGAGGCTCCGGGGAGGGTGACGCTCATTTCATTCTGCGTCACCATCAGCAAACCGCGCGGGGCTGACTACCCCCATAATGGGGTTAACGATATTTTTGCATTGCGTGCAAGTTTTCACCGGGTGTAGACCTGTCTCGTGACTGAGACAAGGAATGAATCCGCAACGGGCGCCGACGGGTGTGGCCTCCGCGAGCGAAAGCGCCGGGAGACCCGGCTCCGCATCGAGGACTGCGCCACCGAACTCATCCTCGCCCGCGGGTTCGACCAGGTCACCATCGACGAGATCTGCGAGAAGGCCGACGTGAGCCGCCGGACCTTCTTCAACTACTTCGAGTCAAAGGACCAGGTCGCCGCAGGACGCGGCGTCCCCCCGATCCCGCCGGAGGTGATGGACGCCTTCGCCGCGACCGACTCCCCCAACATCATCCGCGACATCCTCGACTTCATCGGACGTTCGCTGGACGACGACCCCGAGTCCTCGCCGCGCCTGTCCACGGACCCGCGGACCAGCATGAAGATCAGGGAACGGCGACGCCAGATCGTCCAGGAGACCCCGCTGCTGACCGTCGCGGGGATGCGCCGGTTCGACGAACTCGCCGGGGACATCCTGGCCGCGATCGACGCCCACCTCTCCCGTTACCCGCAGCGTCGGCACCTCCCGGACCTCACCGTCCACGAGGAGGCCCTGCTGCTCACCGGCCTGGTCCGCACCACCCTGGCCACCGGCGGCCTGTTCCACCGCGACCAGCCGGAGAAGGACCGACGCGAGATCCTCACCTTCGCCGGACGCAACCTCACCCAACTGTCGGCGGCCTACACCACCGGTTGGGACTGACCTTCCGTCCGGCACCACCGTCACCCCCTGCACGACTACTGCGTAAGAAAGCACGAGAAGAGATCCTCCATGAGCACAGTTGAGAAAGTAGAGTCGTCGCCGACGACTCCAGAGGACACCACCGCCTCGAAGAACAACATCCCCCTGGTCTTCGCCAGCCTCATGCTCGGCATGCTGCTGGTCTCCCTGGGCCAGACCATCTTCGCCACCGCCCTGCCGACCGTCGTCGGCGAGCTCGGCGGCGTGGACCAGATGAGCTGGGTGATCACCGCCTTCCTGCTCGCCCAGACCATCGGCCTGCCGATCTACGGCAAGCTCGGTGACCAGATCGGCCGCAAGCCGCTGTTCATCTTCGCCCTGAGCATGTACCTGATCGGCTCGGTCGTCGGTGCACTGGGCCAGAACATCTGGATCATCATCGTCGCCCGCGCCATCCAGGGCCTCGGCGGCGGCGGCATGATGGTGCTGTCCCAGGCGATCATCGCCGACATCATCCCCGCCCGCCAGCGCGGCAAGTACATGGGCCTGATGGGCTCCGTCTTCGGCCTGTCCTCCGTGCTGGGCCCGTTGCTCGGCGGTTTCTTCACCGACGGTCCCGGCTGGCGCTGGGCACTGTGGTTCAACGTTCCGCTGGCCCTGGTCGCCATCGCGATCGCCGTCTTCGCCATGCACCTGCCGGCACGCGGCAGCGGACACGCCAAGCTCGACATGTGGGGCACGGTCTTCATGGCCGGCTTCGCCACCTGCCTGATCCTCTTCCTCAGCTGGGGCGGCAAGGACTACGAGTGGGGTTCGGTCACCATCATCGGCCTGATCATCGCCACCGTGGTCTGCGCGGTGCTCTTCGTCTTCGTCGAGCTCAGGGCGGATGAACCGCTGATCCCGATGACCCTGTTCACCAACCGCAACTTCGTGCTGTGCACCCTCGCCGGCCTCGTCATCGGCGTGGTCATGCTGGGCACCCTGTCCTACATGCCGACCTACATCCAGATGGTCCACGGGATGTCCCCGACCAAGGCCGGCCTGATGATGATCCCGATGATCCTCGGCATGATGCCGACCTCGATCGTGGTGGGCATCATCGTCAGCCGCACGGGCAACTACAAGTGGTACCCGGTGGTCGGCATGTTCGTCACCGCCGTCGGCCTGTTCCTGCTCGGCGGTCTGGAGACCCACGACAGCCTGCTGCACCTGGGCCTAGTCCTGTTCGTCTTCGGCTTCGGCCTGGGCTGCGCGATGCAGATCCTCGTGCTGATCGTGCAGAACGCGTTCCCGGTCAGCATGGTCGGCACGGCCACCGCCTCGAACAACTTCTTCCGCCAGATCGGCATGTCCGTCGGTTCGGCCGTCGTCGGTTCGGTGTTCACCTCGCGCCTGCAGTCGCTGATGGGTGACCGCGTCCCGGTGGCCATGCAGGAGATGGGTCCGGACGCGGCGAACTACGCCGACTCCTTCTCGGACTCCGGCTCGCACAGCATCACCCCGGACATGGTCAGCCACCTGCCCGGCGCCCTGCACGAGGCCGTGATCACCAGCTACAACGATGCACTGGTGCCGATCTTCACCGTGCTGATCCCCCTGGCGGTCGTCGCCGGCGTCGTCCTGATCTTCACCCGTCAGGAGAAGCTCAAGGACACCGTCGACTAACCGCCCACGCGTTCCCGGTACTCCGGGTACGCGGGCCCTCCCTCGAGGATCTTCTCCAGCAGGAGGATGTCGCGCCAGCGACCCTCCATCGGCCCGTAGTTCATACGGGCCATCGTGTGTGCCACGCCGATCTCGGTGAAACCACGCGAGAGGTGCAGCTTCAACGACCCCTGGTTCTCCGGGAACACCGTGGAGTGCATCGCCCAGTATCCGGCGTCGGTCGCCGCCTGGATCATGTGGTCAAGCAGCGCCCCGGCGACCCCGCGGCCGGCGGCGTCCGGCGCGATGTAGACCGAGTCCTCCACCACCCCGGCGAACACCTCGCGGCGCGACGCCTTGGCCGCCGAGACCCACCCCAGGACGTCCCCGTCCTCGTCGGCGACGAACATCAGGTCACCGATCTTGTGCTCGGTGAAACCGTCCCAGGTGGGGGCCTCCCCCTCGTAGGTCGCGTGTCCGGTGTCCATGCCCGACTGCTGGATGCGCGCCACCTGGGCGTAGTCGTCCCTCCGCATGGGACGAATCTTGAATGTCATGCAAGGCATTGTAAACGTGCCGGGACCTCGGCGCAGCCGTGCAGCGCATCAGCCCTTTTCAAGCAGGCTGGTGACCAGTTCCGCGACGGCTGAACGCTCGGACCGGGTCAGGGTGACGTGCGCGAACAGCGGGTTGCCCTTGAGCTTCTCGACCACGGCGAGCACACCGTCGTGGCGTCCCACGCGCAGGTTGTCGCGCTGGGCCACGTCGTGGGTGAGCACCACCCGGGAGTTGCGCCCCAGCCGGGACAGCACGGTGAGCAGCACGTTGCGTTCCATCGACTGCGCCTCGTCGACGATGACGAAGCTGTCGTGGATGCTCCGCCCGCGGATGTGCGTCAGCGGCAGCACCTCCAGCAGCCCGCGGTCGTCGATCTCGTCGAGGACGTTCTCACTGACCAGCCCGTCGAGCGTGTCGTACACCGCCTGTGTCCACGGGTTCATCTTCTCGACGCCGTCGCCGGGCAGGTAGCCGAGGTCCTGGCCGCCGACGGCGTGCAGCGGGCGGAAGACCACGATCCGACGGTGCGACTGGCGTTCCAGCACCGCCTCCAGCCCGGCGCACAGCGCCAGCGCCGATTTGCCCGTGCCGGCGGAGCCGCCGAGCGAGACGATGCCCACCTCCTCGTCGAGCAGGATGTCCAGCGCCACGCGCTGGCGGGCGCTGCGTCCCCGCAGGCCGAAGGCCTCCCGGTCCTGCGGGACCTGGCGCAGCACCCCGTTGGACGCCACGCGCGCGAGCGCCGACTGGCTGCCGGCGGTCAGCTGGACGCCGCAGTGCACCGGAAGGTCCACGGCGTCCTCCACCTCCCCGGTGGCGTCCACCGCGCCGTCGGTGAAGAGCCCGTCGATGAGACCGGCGCTGACCTCGGCGGTCACCATGCCCTCGTAGCCGGTGAGGACGACGTCCTGCGCGCGGTACTCGTCGGCGTCCAGCCCCACCGCGCCGGCCTTCACGCGCAGCGGGACGTCCTTCGTGACCAGGGTGACGGTGTCGCCCTCGGCGCGCAGGTTCAGTGCGGAGGCGAGGATGCGACGGTCGTTGTCCGCGCCGTCGTCCGGGCGGGCGCGCAGCCCGGCGGGCAGGACGGACTGGTCGACGTGGTTGAGCTCCACGCGCAGCGTCCCGCCGTCCGGGGTGACCTCGATGGCACGGTCCAGCCGCCGACTGGTGCGGCGCAGGTCCTCGAGCAGGCCGAGCGCCTGGCGGGCGAACCAGCCGAGTTCGGGGTGCTGACGCTTGGCCTCCAGCTCACTGACCACCACGATGGGCAGGACCACGTGGTGCTCGGCAAACTTCAGCAGTGCCCACGGGTCGGAGAGCAGGACGGAGGTGTCGACGACGTACGTGCGGACCGCGCCCGGGGTTCCGGAGGCGGTGGAGGTGGCTGCTGACGGGGCGGCGGAGGGGGCGGTTGAGGTGGTGACGGTGGCTCTGGTCATGCCCCCGAGGCTAGGAAGCACACGTGTAGATCACATGGTTGTGAGATGAAGTCTGGGTGAACTCACCGGGAAACCAGCCGAAGACTACCGGGAGCTGGAGGAACGCCTGCCACGGCAGATTCCGACGAACTGCTGCACGACCTCGTCATCGCGCTCACGCAGCCACACCAGTGCGATCCGGGTCGGCGCCTGCCCCGCCAGGCGCCGGTGGACGACACCGCGCCGGTTCACCGCGCGCAGCAGCGGACGCGGGGCGACGACCACGCCGACGTTCGCGGCGACCACGTCGAGGTGCTCACGCACCGCCACCGGGTCCACGCCGCGGTAGAGCACCATCTCCCCGTCCATGTCGGACGCGGTGACCTCCTCGTTCTCCCCCACCGCCTCCAGCACGTGCTCCTTGGGCACCGCGACCCCCGGCTGCTCCTCGTAGAGCACGACCCGGTGCAGGCCGAGACGGTTCATCGCCGCCTCGTCCACGTTACTGCCCGGCATGCCCTCCCACTCGCCGGGCAACCGGACGAGGGCGATGTCGGCGGCACCGCTGCGGACGTGGGCGAGCGGGTCGTCGGCCGCGGCGGAGGCGACCTTCCAGCCGTCCACCCTCCCGTCGAACCTGCCGAACCATTTACCGGGGACGACACCGGGCGCGAAGACGACCTTCAGGTAGTGCATGGCGACCATCGTATCCCCCACGGGCCGACCGGTTAGACTCTGCAGGTATGAGTGAACGGATGAAACCCCAGACCGCGGCGAAGAAGCTGAACATCTACCTCCCCGCGACCCCGGCCGCCTTCCAGGAAGACACGCTCGGCCACGACGAGTTCGTGGCCCTGCAGAACAACCCGCCCGAGTGGCTGCAGGACCTGCGCCGCGAAGGCCCGCACCCGCGCCCGGAGGTGGCCCGCAAGCTCGGGATCACCATCACCGCGCTGAAGGCCAACGACATGGACAAGCCGCTGACGACCGCCGACATCAAGGCCCTGCTGGAGAACCAGCCCGACTGGCTGCGCAGTGCCCGGAGTTCCCTGGCGGAGAACCGCACGACCGGCGACGCCGAGGCCGACTCGCAGGAGTAGGGGCCTCCCCGCCGCGCAGGGGCAGGGCGCACGAGGGGGCACGAG
>NZ_JBQSYJ010000023.1:0-31020 GCF_052379185.1 Corynebacterium sp. AOP12-C2-36
GGACTACTTCGAGGACGCCTACGAGATCGGCTACGAGAAGATCATCGACACCTACGCGGTGGCCACGCGTTACGTGGACCAGGGGCTGTCGTTGACGCTGTTCTTCAAGGACTCGGTCACCACCCGCGACATCAACAAGGCGCAGATCTACGCGTGGCGCAAGGGGATCAAGACCCTGTACTACATCCGCCTGCGTCAGACGGCCATGGCCGGCACCGAGGTCGAGGGCTGCGTGAGCTGCATGCTCTGAGGCTGCCTGGTTCGGCGCTCGGAGCGCCGGGTCGGCACCCGCACCCGGCAGGGGTGTCAGTCGCGCAACCGGGTGCGGGTGGCGGGTGTAGCGGTAGACGGTGTCGTGTCCGAGGTAGTGGTCGATGACCACAGCGTCGGAATAGTCGTCGCAGGGGGCCTGGTCGACGAGGGTTTAGGCGGAGATCTCGTGTTCATTGCCGAAGTTGGCGTTGATCGCGGTTTCAATGGCCGGGTCGACTTGGGGGACGGCCGTGGCGGTGGTGGCGGTTCTCATGGTGGGGAGTTCCTTTCATGAAAGTGGCCTTCAGGGGACCCAGTAGCCCTGCGGCGAACGGCCGGGCGGGAACCGAGGTTGTTCAGGGGGCTGGTGTGCTCGTCGAGGGAGTTTCGGTGGCCACCGGTCTGGGCCCTTTCTGTGGGCGGAACCCGCCTCGGCTAGTTGAACGCGCCGGTGGTGTAGTCGATGGTGTGGCCGGCGGCGGTGTTGTCGACCGTGACGCGCTGGTCGATGGACTGGTCACAGGACTGAATGTCCACGGTGACGGTGCGCGGCAGCAGTTCGGAGCCCGTGTAGTTGGGGCTGGCTGCGTAGTAGAGCGGGCAGGCGTTGGCGTCCGCGCCAGTGTTGCCGTCGAGGTAGTCGCGGGCGATGGTCTCGGTGTACGCCATGCCGCCGGAGTTGCCGACGGAACCGACGTTCTGGCCGCGGGTGCCGGTGACCAGGTTCACCTGCTCCGGGCTGCCGCCGAGAGAGTCGGCGAGCAGGTGGCTGCGGTTGTACATCCAGCCGTGGTAGTGCTGGGATCCCGTCACGCCGTCGAGGGCTGGGATGTCCACCTCGTCGTTGTGGCCCCAGCCTACCGGGTCCACGTTGATCGACTGGCGACCGCGCTCCTTGGCCGCCGCGCGGGTGTCGCTGGTCAGTTCACCGTAGGCGCACATCGCACGGCTCAACGCGTCCGGCTCGCAGTACTCCACGGAGCCGGGGATGGTGGAGAAGTCGCGCTGAGCGGTGCCGGTGACGGTGTAGTAGTCGTTGCCCTGGTCCACGGTGGCAGCGACGGAGTCCCCACCTCCCAGCCACTCGTCCACGGTGCCTTGCACGGCGTCGGTGTTGTAGCCGATCGCGATGCCGGCCGCGGCGATGATGGCGGCGGTAATGCTGGCGAGGGTCTTCTTCGAGGACTTGGACATCGGGGTTCCTTGCTGTGTGTCGGGGGGTGTACCGGGCGTCTCCCGGATTTACTGACACAATCATTGCATCTAGCACCCGATCTGGCGATTAGTGCAAGCGTCCCTCTTCTACGTGTCTCCCAAGAACCCGCGCCGTGGCTAACATCTTTGCGGACCGTGCAGGTGTCACGCCCCCTACCGCCGCTATTCGAGGTCCGGTGGTAAGCCCTGCTGCGAGCGCGGATCTTCCGGTGGTGCCGCCCGTGCTCGACATGGAGAAGCCCCGGCCGGGGCCGGGGCCGCGGCCGCGCACACGCGGGCCTGCCCCTCGAATCCAGTTCGGCCATCAAACCGCAAAATACCGACCCGGTCAGTAGCGCTACTGTCCCTGGTAGACGGGGAGGGCCACGACGGTCGCCCACGGGCAAGCTGCGGCAGCCGCACGCACCCGGTGGCGCAGGCCCGCCTCGCTGGTGACCGACGGGCCGGGGACGATGGCGATCATCAGGTGCCGGGTTCGCGGTGCCGCTTCAGGCCACGCGGTCTCGCCGTCGGTGAGCATCACCGCCGCGTCGGGTCGGTGCTCGTCGAAGGCGGCGAACCCGGCCCGCATGTCGGTGGTCTCCCCGCGAACCAGGGCGGGGGACTGGCCGCGCTCCAGGCGCTGCACCGGCGAGACGGACCCGGCGACGGACACGTAGTCGACCTGGAAACCCCGCGACAGGGCCACCGCCGCGCACTCGCCGGCGGAGCGCGCCAGTTGCTCATCCGACATGGACGGGGAGGTGTCGAGCGCGACCATCAGCCGCCGAACGCTGTGGGAGCGCCCCGGAAAGATCAGCGCGGGGTCGTCGACTCGCGGCACGCGGCGGTAGGTCACCTGTGGGCCGGGGTCGGCCGCCGCGACCTTCGCCCCGAGCACCGTGCGGAAGTGGGACATCAGGTCGAGTTCACCGTGCCCACGTGCAGCGGCCAGATCCGCGGCCGCCTGCGGCACCGACTCACCGTCACCGGCGCGTGCCGCACCCGCAGCCGCGCCGGTGACCTGGTCGCGCAGATGCTCCAGCGCAGCGTCGTCCATGCCTGGACCCGACTGCGGGTCAGCCGTGGTGGTGAACGGCGGAGGTGGGGTTTTCGTGTCCCCGCCGCCGTTCTGCCCCTCTGCGGCGTCGCCGTCGCCGTCGCTGGGGCTCTCGTCGCTGTCCTGGCGCTGCTGCTTAATCCGCTGGTAGAGCTCCTCGATGCCGATGTGGTCCGGGTCGTCGATCCCCACGGCCTCGGCCAGCGTGTGCGGGGTCACCATCGCCGCAGCGCGGGGCAGGTAGCGCACCCCGGCGTCGGTGTGCAGCGCCGTGGACACCGCAGTGCGGCAGCACACGGCGTCGGCGGCGGTCGTCCACGCCACTGCGTCGGTGCCCTGGATGCCGGATTCCTTGGTGAGCAGGTCGTGGCGCTCGTCGGCGCCGAGCAGCACCCGCCACAGGCAGGTCATCAGGTGCACGGCACCGACATGCACCGCGGCGGTGCCGGTGGAGCGCGCCTCGGCGGCGACAGCATCGACAGCCAGGTGGATCGCCCCGTTGCGGCTGGTGCTGCTGGTGGCGTCCTCGCCGGTGACCGGGTGCACCGGCAGGCTCAGCGCCGCCGGGGCCAGCCAGGGCGAGCCCGCAGCGATGAGCAGGCGAGCGTCGGTGATCAGGGAGTTCGGGTCGGTCAGCGTGGTGGTGTCGGGCATGGGGCCAGCGTATCCGGGCGGCCGCGACAGGCCGGCCAGTCCCAGTAACTGGGGTTTCTTCGACCCACAGCCCCCGCAGGCCTGCCTTTACACCTCCAAGGTGATCTAGCATCAGTAACCATGAGCCCCGACAGTTTTCTCGTCGTCGTACTGACACGTCCCTGGATTTGGATTCTCCTGGTAAGCGTGCGGCTGTGGGCGTACAACCGCCCTGGCCTGACGCCACCGATCGCCAGTTCCTACCAGAAAGGCGTGCACGGACCAGGCGCCCTGTGTCACGGCGGATCCCCCAAGACCTCGAATCTGGAGACCCGCGTTCGGGCCAGTCTGTCGTCCGCAGGGTTCACCGTGCTCCCGCCCTCGGTCCACCTGATCGCCCCGCTGCGTGACGCGCACGGAAACTGGCGCAAGTTCACCCCCGACATCCTGATCGTCTACCGGGGCCGGCGCATCGTCGTCGAGGTCGACCCCCACCACTTCCACGGCGAGGGCAAGCCCGACCGGATCTACCACGACGTCGAGCGCAACTACGCCTACTCGGCGACGGGGTGGGCGGTGGTTCGCGTGCGCATCGGATGGCCCCCGGGCAACCAGTGGCGACAGATCGGCAAGCACGACGTGATCATCGACGACAACGATTTCTTCCCCGCCGAGCACGCCGACCGGGTGCGCGCCGCGGTCACCCACGTGCGGCGAGTGCCGGCCAGCGCCTGGAACAGGCAGCTCGCCGCGCTGGCGCCATTCGCGCCCCAGTAGTTCGACCGCCGCACCGCACACCATCGCCCGAGGAGCCCGACGACATGCCTGCACTTCGCACCGTCCTGCACAGCGCCGACAACTTTCGCAACCGCCGCCAGCGCAAGCGCAACCCGCTCTCGCGCGCAGCGAGAGGCTGGATCATCGGCGGGCTGGTCTCCCTGACGGTAACCGTCATCGGCTGGCTTATGGCCATCGTGGTCCTCGCCGCCGTGGTGATGTTCACCCTGAACCTGCTGGTCACCCCGCTGGACTGGCTCTCTGCACCGTTCCGAGCCATCGGCATCGGTGCCTCCGACGATGACGACCGCGACGAGTCGGAGTTGCAGGCTCTCGACGAGGCCCGTGCCGACTTCCAGGACGGGGCCGCCGACGGTGACCCCGTCCTGCAGTGCCTGCTGCACGTCCCGGAGGTCATCGCCGTCAACCAGGCGCTCTACGTCGGCGAGGTCCCCGCGGAGGTCACCACCACAGTCGCCGGCCCGGACGGACGGGCACGCGAGACCACGGTGCCGGTGCCCAACTCCGAACTGATCAGCGACGACGATCCGGTGGTCGCCCCCGGCTCGCAGGTCATCGACGCCGAGGGCCGGCCCTCGCAGGCGGTGGAGGGAATCGTTGAGACCATCCCGCAGGACACCCCGGCGGTGATCGCGAGGGCGTACCTAGTCACCGCGCTGGCCGGGGGAACCACCGGGTTCAAGCACTTCGAGGACGTTGCCTCCCGTGCCCTGGACGGGCGCAAAGTCAACGCCGACAACGCCGCAGCGGTGGCCCAGGCGTTCTTCCCCACGGGAACGGACCTTCGCCCGTACTACCGGGTGGCCGACGCCTACGTCTACCGCGGCGTGGAGGACGGGGTGGTACGCAACGAGGATGGCGAGGGCGACTTCATCTACGACCGCCTGTCCGACTGCGACGACGCGGTACAGGGCACCACCGACACCACCGCTAGGTAGGCAGCCGCCGGGGCATGGGGTCTGGTCTACGCTTGGAGCCCGCCGAGCAGCGCCGACACCTTCACAGACGACGCTGCGAAGCCGGAGTCCACGTGGCTGCTCGGTGCGACGAATCCGTCGGCAACCCGAGACGGGTCCAGCAACGCCACGCCGTGAGCAGCCTGGCCGGCCTCGCGGATCAGCCGCAGCAGGGCGATCGCCGCGATGTCCGGGTGCACGCTGCGCAGGTGATTGAGCACACCCACCGCCAGCGACACCGGTGAATCGGGGACCGTAGCGGGAGTGACCGCCCCGGAGGCGTCCCGGCTCGCCGCGACCGCCTGGGACACCAGGGAGCCCACCGCGGCGTTCGCCGCAGCGGTGTCGAGTCCGTCCAGACAGGTTGGATCGGTCACCATCTGCCCGATCGACGGCACGGTGAACCCGGCCAGCCAGGAACGAAACTGCCCACCGGCGCGGGGGCCGACCTTCGCGTCGACCACCGCCTGGACCACGGCGTCCTCCGGTTGCTCGCCGGACGCCTCGCCGGCAGCGGCCAGCACATCGCACAGCCGCGTCCAGCTGCGCTTCGACGCCCAGGGGCACTCGGCCCGATCGACGAGCTCGCGGGACTCGTAGACGTACTCCGGGAACGCGGTGAGGAACGCGGCGACCGCGCTGCGGTAGTGCAGCAGCCACCGATCTGGTGCGTCCTCGCCCGGGAAACCCCACACCAGGGCAGAAGTCCAGTCGTACAGGGGCACCTCGAAGTCGTAGATGGCCACGCGGTTGGGCACCGCGTCCGACAGGTCGAACGTCCCGTTGACCTCAGCGCGTGGGTTCATGTCACCGATCAGGCGGCAGCCAGAGGGTAGCTGGTAGCCGTTGGGCAGGCGCCGCTCCAGCAGCAGGTCCTGCATCGCCGCGATCGCATCGGGGTAGCCCAGGTTGATCTCTTGGATGTAGCCGTAGACGATCTTTCCGCCGGCAGCCAGGCGCTCCATCTCCAGGGCCCACTTGGGGATGGTCTCCCGGCTGGTGTCGTAGTGCGCGCCCGCGACCTCAGTGGTTCCGCGCACCGGGATCCCGTTGACCGCGTCGGCGGACTTGCCCGCCAGGCGCAGGGTCACCACTCCGCCTACCGGCACGCCGGCCACCGTGTCGCGTTCGGCGAGGTGGTCGATCAGCGACGTCTTGCCCTCGCCGATGCGTCCCTTCAGGATCACCGCATCGCCGACGCTGTGGTGCAGGTCGCACAGCTGGAGCATGCGGGCGTAGAAGCTCCCCGCTGCGGGGTCGGTCGTGGGCGTGGTCGGCATGGCGGGTGTCGGGCCTTTCGGTGTGGTTGAGGTGAAGCTCGGTGGGTACCTGGAAAACGCTATCAGCGAAAGCCGCGGGGCCGGCTCCAGCCCGGGAAACGCCGGTGCCACCTCGCGTGGCGTCCTGGGTGGCACCGGCGAAGGAGCAAAGTGTCTTCCAGGGTTCCAAGGGACATGACGCTGTGACGCTGTCGCTGTAACGTCATGGTCATGCCCAGAAACAAGGCCGCCACAGCCCAGTCCGACAACCCTGACCCCACCGACACCGCCACTGACGCCGACGTGGCGGGAACGGTAGACGCGGAGGTGCGGCGCTACGGCACCGCTGCCACCGGGACCGTCTTCGACCACCTGCCGGATGATCTCCAGATCGCTCCGCCGGCACCGGTGACCCGGTTCTCCATCGAGCACTGGCTGCACCTGGCCCGCGTGCACGACACGAAGATCCCGCCGGCGCCGGTGCAGCTCGCCCCGTTCCCGGCGGCACTGCACAGTGACACCGAGCTGCATGAGCAACTGGTGGACTGGGGATACGTCGAGCAGGGCGAGCCTACCGCCGCACTGATCGAGATGCTGTCGGCGATCGCCAACCCAGAGGTGATGTTCTGGGGCCAGGTGCGCTTCCCCGGCCAGGCGTTCACCACCCGACTCGACCTACCTCCCGAGGCGATCGGCTGGGGAATCGACGCCGAGCAGGAAGTCGTGCCACGCACCCCGTTCCTCATCGCCTGGAACACCGATGTCGTCTACCTGGTGACCAGTCATGAGGAGGGACTGGTGGTCGCCGCTGCACAACCCAGCACCGATGATCCGACCAACCGGGCGGCGATCGGCAGGGATCTGGCCATCGCCTGGGGGGCGATCCTGGATCCGGCCGGGCAGTGGCCGTCAGCGCCGATCGGGTGCACGCGCCTTCCGCGGGGTCTGCTCGACGAGCTGGCCGGCAGCCCGTTGCTGGGCTACAGGCCCGACGTCGTCGGCCCCGAGGCTGCCCGCAACGTGGTCGACCACCTCATCGCCTCCGACCCCGGCCAGCGTTTCGCTGCGCACAAGGACCACGCCCGCCGCGTCGTCGAGCTGATCGTCTGCGACGAGGTCGCCGCAGCACAGGGACTCGTTTCCGCCAGATCGGCACGTAAAGGCGAGACAGTGACGAGTGGCAACGCAGTTTCGCTTCGGCTGATAAATACGTCCGAAAATGAATCGCAGTCGTATCTGGTTTCACCTGAAAAGTGGGGACGTGACGACATTGTGGTGTTCGACCGAAGCGACGCTGAAACAGTCGCAAAGTCGATCGCAGGACTCATTGAGGTCACTTCGCGCTGACACCGCCAGTGACCTGCGCTGACGCGTCGATAAAAACTTTGCCGGAAACGGGTGATCTGCCTTGCAGGCCGCTGAATGACTCGTGCAAGATGGTCCACGTACAAGAAAACGAACACGTTTTCACCCGACAGCGCCACCACGGCGGCGCAACCCCATGGAGGTACCTCTAATGTCCAACCTGATGCAGGTCGATCCGGCCGCCGTTATCGGAACGGCCGACGGCCAGAACGCCGAGATCGACAACTTCAACAAGGCCGCCCGAACGTTCGCCGACACCGCCACGAACTCCGGGTTCAAGGGCGCGACGGCCAACGCCACCGTGCAGCTCGGTGAGCGCGTCAACAGCTCGGTCAACAGCTTCAACAACCACACCAGCGAGCGGGTCCAGGCGATGCGTCAGCTGACCAACGACACCCTGGCCTCGGCCGACGAGTCCTCCGGCCAGCTCAATGGCGTGGAACTCGCGCTCTAACCCCCACCCACTTCGTCACTCCGGGAAACCCCCTGGCGTGATCCACCTCCCCCAGCATAGGAGATCAACACCATGTCCGATGTTACCGCCGTCAGCGCCGCAGGAGTCTCCGACTTCATGGGCCGGATGAACCAGCAGGGCCAGGCCGTCATCGCCGCAGGCGAGCAGTTCAAGACCAACGTCACCCGCCTGGGCGGCGAGGGCCTGGTCGGCGACGCCGACAACGCCAACCAGAAGATGGCCCTCGACGTCGACAACGCCACCGCGGCTGTCCGCGAGGCCCTCCAGCAGACCGAGGGCAAGCTGAACTCCGCGCAGAGCGATCTGTTCGGCGTCTCCGCTCGCGGTGCCAGCGCCATGGGCGGCTTCTAAGCCCCCAGTCAGCGAGAACCCCCACCAGCAACATCGCTGGTGGGGGTTCTCGTGTGCGAGGACGACTAGTCCAGAACGACGTCGCCGTCATGGATCGAGTAGCCGTCGAACGAGCCGTTGCCGTCCTCATCGACCGGCGAGGTGGCGACGATCAGGGTGCGGTAGCTCTCCATGTGCCTGGTGGCCTGGGCGACCATCTCGCCGAGCTTGTCGAGGGTGTCGGCGCCGAGCACGGAGACCAGGTGGTCGAGACCGCGGTATACCTCCAGGGGCGCGGCACTGGGGGAGACCTTCGACAGGGTGTCCTCGCCAGCCTCGATCAGCGAGCTCACCGCAGCGTCGAGGTCCGTGCCGGAAGCCTTGGCAGTCTTCTTGGCCGGATCCTTCTTCGCAGTGGTCTTCTTGGCCGGAGCCTTCTTGGATGCCGGATTCTTCTCCTCCGCCTTGTCCTCGGCGGGAGCCGGGGCGTCCGCATCGAGACTCGGCGACTGGGCGTCGGATTCCTGCGGGGAGGGAGCAGTCGCGGTGGCCGCAGGGGAAGAAGCCTGCGGGGTTTGCGTGGACTGGGCGGTCGGGGCGCCACCAGGGAAACCGTTGAAGTTGAAGTCCAGTTCGGGCATGACGTTGTTCCTTTCAGGGACGGCTAGTTACCACTGTGGTTACTATAACATGGTTCCCTTGTTTACGACGCGAGACGCAGCGCCGCCTGATACGCCTGTAGGCACCAGGTGATGTGCGGTCGGGCCAGGCCGGCCGCGACGGCGGCGGCCGCCGGTGTCTGCTCAACCAGCAGCATTCGCAGAGCGCGCAGCAGGGTGTAGGGCTGCGGAAGCGACGCCAGGTTCTCCAAGTGCAGCCCCAGTGTGCGCTGGGTGTCCCACGCCTGCGTCAGTCGCTCGGACAGGTCAGCAACGTTGACCCCGGAGAAGCCGGGTACCGGCGCCGTCAGGCCGTGGGTTAGTAGCGCCCCCAGCCGCAGGGACGGACTCACCCCAGCGAACGACCGGGTGAAAGACACCAGGTCACGGGAAGTGGGGGTTTCGGCATCCTCGTCGAGGATGCCCGCAGTGAACAGAAGGACATCGACCGGGTGGCACTCCAGACCCGCGGCGTGGACGGCCTGGACTCCGGCGGCGATCTGCGGCGTTCCGGTGATCGCCGCCGCCATCTGCGTCCCCAGCGTGTCCAGGACGACGGTGCGTGCGCAGAACGCCGCGATGGTCTCCTCGTAGTTGGTCGGGTCGAAGTCAGAGGACGAGGAAACCAGGTCGCGGTAGTCGGTCTCGGAAGTGGTAACCGGGGACATGATGGGCGGGCCTTTCGGGTGGCGGGGCAGTGTGGGGCGGCGGTCTGCGCCGACCTTCACCGTCTATAGTGGCACATAGATACCCTGAACGTGTCTCCCAGCGGTCAGGACGCCACCGAGTATTCCCCTGAGGTACCACCCACATGACCAGCACCAAGATCGACATCAACCCAGTCGTCTCGCCGGAGCGAGCGCCACTGCCGTTCGGCGAGGTCATCACCTATGACCTCCCCGCAATCACCGTGCCCGACAGCAGTCTGTGGTGGCATGCATTGGGGTGCTACCTGCACACCGGATCCGACAACGTGCGTACCGTGATCGAGGAGCACTACCTGTCGCGGCCGCCGCAGCGCACCGCCATGGACATCGAGACCCACGGCGTCGAGGAGGGAAAGTTTTCCGTCACCTGCATCACCGTGGCCTTCCGCGACAACGCCGGCGCGGTGCACTCGGTGATGCTCGACCCGCTGCGCGTGCCCCAGGACATGTCCACCGTGCGCCGGATCGTCAACCACGCCTCCAGCCTCGTCTTCCACAACGCGACCTTCGATGTGCCCCCGCTCTACGCCCACGGAATCTTCGCCTACCTGGACATCAACAAAGTCGAGGACACCATCTTGCTGTCGCGCCTGGTGCACACCAACCGCCAGGGCGGGCGCACGCTGGAGGCCCTGGCCGCCGAGTACGGCGTCGGAAACGACACTCACGTGAAGATCGAGACGGCCATGAGGGCGGCCGGCTTTTCGACGAAGACCGAAGGATTTACCCACTGCGACATCGACAAGCCGTTCTACCGGCTGGGTGCGATGTCGGATACCGCAGTGACCCTGCGGCTGTGGGGCCCGCTGCACGACCATGTCATGGACACGATCTGCGGCGACCGTCTCACCACAAACAACCCAAGGGCATTCCTGAGCACCAGTGGGGCACACGCCCTGATCCAGCGCATGATCACCTGCCTGCGGGTGACGCTACGTGCCGCAGGCCGCGGACTGAAGCTGGACCGCGACTACATGAACGAGTGGCTCTCCCAGTCTGAGCAGAGTATCGAGAAGGACGCGGACACCATCGCCAAGGCGGGGCTTCGCTACAACGTCGGCGCCGACGTTGTGCAGTACCTGGACGCCCGAAATGAGCTTCTCGGCGACTGGCCGCGCACCGAGAAGGGTGCGCTGAAGTCCGACAAGGCGGCGATGAAGCAGCTCGACAAGCTTGGACACCAGGTTGCGCGGGCACACTCCCGCATCGCCGAACGCGAGAAGAACCATAACTACTTCAAGGCGATGGCTGCGGCGTCCCACTCCACCGGACGGGTCCACACCTCCCTGAGCGTTCTGGGCGCGTCGGCCTCCGGCCGTATGAGCGCCAACTCCCCGGCCATCCAGCAGTTTTCCGATGAGGCGCGCAAGGCGATCATCAGCGACACCGGCCGGTTCTGGTCGGTGGACTGGTCTTCCATCGAACCGGTGGTGTTGGCCAATGCCGCTGGGGACATCAACTTCATCGAACCGTTCAATCGTGGGCATGACCTCTACGTCCCGACCGCCCAGAAAGCGGGCCTGATCCCGGCGGAGCTTTCCGAGGCAGAGGCGATGGAGCACCCGGGCCGTAAGAAGTCCAAGACGATGCTGTTGGCGCAAATGTATGGGCAGGGGCTGGGGTCGTTGGCCGCAGCCCATGGCTGGGAGGAGGTCGAGGCCGAGCGGATCGCCGACGGTATGCGCGCGGCGATGGGGCCGACGTTCCAATTTATGGAGCGGGTGCGATCGAGCTGTGCGGCAAACGGTGGATTTCACAACACCCTCTCCGGCCGTGTGCTGGAGGACACCATCCAGGTCAACAAGCCGGCATGGGGAGCAGAGCCGCAGGCCGCGGAGAAGACCACCAAGATCGTTGATCGGGTTGCCGTTAATCACTTTTGTCAGGGAACCGCGGCTGACGTGCTGTACGACACCACCGCTCGGTTGGAGGAAATGGGCGCCGGCGACCATATTCACCTGTGGCTGCACGACGAGCTGGTCACCGACGACGAGGGCCTGGAGGCGGTTAAGGAGGCGATGGCCACCCCACCGGACTGGCTGGTGGAGGAGGCATTAACCGAGAAGGTCGTACTGCGCATCGACGCCCAGGACATGGGCCTTCGGTGGCAGAAGGTCTAGGCCGCCACGGCGAGGAGCCAAACAAAGACGCAGGTCAGGACATTCTGTCGAGATCTACCTGCGGCTTTGCTGTGTAGTCAAGCCCTAACCCTTGCACAAATGACATTTGTCCGGAATACTTGACGTAAACTCGCAGGTAAACCTGCTTTTCATTCTCAAGTCCCCGCTCGAAGGAGGGACCCGCACATGGCCGCACCGACGTCCGACACCCTGCTGCTCGCCACCCCGACCGGGGCGGACAACCTGGAAGTGATCCGGGTCCGCGTTCCCGACAACCTGAGCCGCGAGGATCTGTTCCTGCACATCCTCGCCGACATCCCCGCCGGCGAGCCGCAGCCCTACGCACTGAACCTCGACAGCCTATCCGCCGCTGTCGTCACCGCTGCGGGGGGCCGGTAGTTCGGGACAAACACCCACCTCGGGCACTAGCGCTACGAACCTCGCAGAATGGGGTTCTGGCGCTAGTTCTTTGTGCAGTACAGGCCGTAAAGTCGAGAGGTGACAGCGGTACCTGAACCACCATTGATGTGGCAAACAGATCCACTGTGTCGACCGACGTACTCGACCGAGGAGCAAACGGATGTACGCGAAACCGAAGGCCGTGGCCTGGACCGTTCTCGGCTGGGCGATCAGCTTGGGCGTGCTGCTGGGCGGGGCCTACCTACTGGCCACCTACACCAGTGGCGCGATCGGGTTCAAGAACGCCCTGCTGCGCTGGGGCCTGGCCACACTCGACGCCGGCGACGGTTTCCTCGCCTTCGGCGAAGGAACCCAGGTTCACGTTACCTGGGCACCGATGCTGTGCTGGATCCTGCTGGCCGCGATCCCGGCCGCCGGGGTCTACGCGGTGGTGTCCACGCGCAAGGGCCAGGCCGAGGTCGACATGGACGCTGCCGTAAACGCCCACGTCCAGCCGCCGGCACCGCCGCCGACTGCTGTTCCCCAGCAGGGGATGCAGATGGGGTACCCGGGCATGCAGATGGGCTACCCCGGTATGGCGCCCCAGCAGCAGATCCCCGGCCACATGGCCGGTGGGGCCGGCCACATGGCCGGTGGGGCCGGCCAGCTTCCCGCCAACCCCGGCGGCGGCTAGCCGGGCCAGTGCCCCCACCACCTACCTCACACACCCGCTCACCGACAGGAGTTCGAGACTATGCCCAACGAAGCAGCATTCGACCGTGACCAGCTCGCCAGCGGATCCAGCGCCCTGCGATCCGCCGCCGACGACATCGATGAGCAGGCCAAGGCTGCGCTCACCGCCGTGCTCGACAAGATCAAGGAGGAGACGTCGGTCAACACGCGCGACGGCAACCCCGCACCGATCTACAGCGACATCATCACCCAGCTGCAGTCCGGCATCACCAACGCTCAGCAGAAGGTAGGCCTGATCACGCAGACGCTACGCGGAGACGCAACGACGTATGACCAGGTCTCCACGGACTCCGCGGCGGCCGACGACGCCGGTTCCACCGCGGTCAACGACACCGAGACCGACACCGGCGCCTAAGCCGCCACCCCTACCACTGACGAGGAGACCACCATGCCCCAGGACGTGTCGAGTGAGCACGAGGAGTTCCAGGAGCTGCTGGACCGCGCCCAGGAACTCAACGAGTCCGGCGGCGACTACGCCGTGGAGGGACTCGACGGCCAGGTCGACCCGGAGATCCTGGCCGCGCTGCGCGCCGAGGAAGCCGAGGAAGCCGAGCAGAGCGAGCGCGACGCTGAGGACGTCGAAAGTGCCCGCCGGATGGACGACGAGCTGAAGGAGGTCAGCGAGGAGGGAGCCCGGTCCATCGACTCGGTCGACACCGACGAGCTGGCCCGAGATTCCGCTAGCCCGGGCCTGGAGGCGATGATGGCCCAGGCCGCCAGCGAGCAAGCCGCCCAACAGGCGTACTCGCCGCCGTCCGCAGCCGCCGGTCCGATCCTGCCCGGAACGATGGTCGGCGGTGCCTCGCCGACCGGTACCTACGACCAGGCTGCTGCACTGGCGCAGATGCAGCAGCCTGGCCTGGTCGACTACGGCAACTACCAGCCGACCCCGCAGGTGTCCACGCAGTACGACACCTACAACGCGCCGAACCGTGAAGAGCTCATCCAGGCGATCATGGAGTACGCCGAAGGCGAATACAGTGACGAGGAGTACGCGGACAACGACGAGTACACCGCCGGAGGAGGTACTGTCTCCCCGCTAGGTGAGGGGGCCACCGCGTCCGAGCGTGCGGTTAAGGAGCTGGCCCAGGAGTACGTGGACCTGAAGCAGGACTACACCTGGGGCGGTGGACACGGAGCAGAACCGGGTCCGTCGCAGGGTACGACAGACGGCGGCGGCGCGGCCGACGCCAACGGCGACTACAACAAGGTCGGCATGGACTGTTCCGGGCTGTCGCGCGACTTCATCTACAACCTGTCGGGCGTGGACATCGGGCCGGGACCCACCGGCGACCAGATCGCCAACGGGCAGCCCGTCGACGAGAACGACCTGCAGCCCGGCGACCTGGTGTTTCCCCATTCGGGCCACGTTCAGGTTTACATCGGGGACGGGCAAGTCGTCGAAGCGCAGCAGTCAGGAACTCAGTACATGATTAGCGAGTACCAGCCCGGCGCCGAGTACATCCGCCGCTTCGTCGACGTCGAAGCCGAGTCCTAAGAGGGGAGTGGGGACACGCGATGCCTGACGATGCTGCTCGCCAGCTGCGCGATGCCACACTGGCCCCGCCGCGTGATGTTGCCGACCAGCTCAGCGACTACGTAGACAGCTCCGAAGCCAGCTGGCTCCAGCGCATGTTCGGCGCCGGTGGCGGCGACACCGCTGCTGGATCCGGGGTCACCGGGGACTTCCTCCCACGCATCGACCACGCCGGTGGATCGCGGCAGATCAGCGAGTTCGAGGACCAGGCTCTCGGGCCGATCAACGACGGACTTCTCAACGCCGAACCCGCCACCCTGGGTCAGGCCACCGGCGGGATCCTGCACACCATGAGCTCGGTGCAGACCGCCGTCAGCGAACTGGAGTCGACACTGGCCCAGGCGTCGGAGCGAATCGCGAAGATCTACTCCGGACACGACGACCAGACGATCGCCCGAAGCTGGCAGATGCGCAAGAGCCAGATCGACGCACTGGCCGACTACGCCGCGCCAATCGTGAACCTCGCTGACACACTGGCCCGCGCCGGCGACGGCTACAACTCCGTGGTCTCATCCATCGGCGCGGTGTGCGCGGACGCGCGGGTCCAGATCCAGAACTTCGTCGACAGCGACGAGGCGGCCGACGCCGGCTCCACGGCCCGGCCTTTCCACTTCCGCACGGACGTCGCCGATGCCGCCGACGCGGTCGTGGACATCGTCGACACCCTGCCCGACACCTCCCGCGAGCAGTTCGCCGCCGGGGACCTCGATGCGTCCGCTGCTCGCGATCTGGCCCTGCGGTTCATCAACGACAACATCGACTACGTCTGGGGCGGCGGGCACGCCGAAACCCCAGGCCCCAGCCGGGGCACGCTGGCCGGCGACGTCAACGGGCAGGCGGAGTTCTACGGCGACCACACCAAGACCGGACTGGACTGCTCGGGCCTGGTGCGCGAGTACGTCTACCGCTCAACAGGCCAGGACCTCGCCGACGGTGACACCCGCGAACAGTTCGCCCGCGGCAGGCTGGTCGATGCCGGCGATGCCCGTCCGGGTGATGTGTACTTCCCGCCGGTGGACCGCGACACCGACCCGCAGGTGGGCAACCCCACGATGGAGCATGTGCAGGTGTACCTGGGCGACACGGTGCTGGAGGCCCCGCAGTCCGGCGGGGTCGTGCGCGAGGCCGACTTCATCCCCGGCGGGGCGTTCGTGCGCTTCGGGCAGTAGGCGGCGGCGGCCGCCCGAGGCGTCCATTATCGCGTACCTGCAGCAGAACAACATCCAGCCGGCGGGGCGCTTCCGGAGACGATGACGCGTAGGGTTCCCGATCAGAAAAGCCCCCTGAGGATCGCTCCTCAGGGGGCTTTCGTCATGGTGTGAGGCTACCCGCCGTAGACGCTGGTGAGGCCGAGGTTGTTGGCCGCGGTCTGGGCGAAGGTGAAGGTGGTCACGTTCTTCGCGACCTGCCCCCCGGGGAGTATGGGAGATGAGCTCAGGATGCCCACCAACGAAACTGTCCCATCTGTGTTCTTCGCGTACACAGCGGACCCGGAGTCTCCATCGTCCTGGGACATCCCTGCCCGTCCTCGGTTTCCCTCGATCCCCATCAGCCGACCGCAGGACTCGCCTGTGACACGACCGTATTTGCACAGCTCCATGTCTGCGGTCAGATCCTCGGGGCCGAGGACCGACTTGATCGCATACTTTCCGGCGATGCGCCCGTCGTAGCCGAGGCTATCGTCGAGGTCGACCAGGCCGTAGTCGCCGCAGGCGTTGTCGGAGAAGCAGTACTCGCCGAACGAACCGAGCACCTCCTTCGTGTCACCGCCGTTGGGGTACCAGTCCGAGGTCGCGGTATCTGCGCGGTCGTTGCAGTGCCCAGCCGTGACGCCCACCAGGTTGCCGTCGATGTGGCCGACGAAGCCGAGCGTGCAGCCCTTCAGGTCGCCATTGGAGCGGTACTCCACGGTGACGCCAGGGGTGGGGGCACCAACGGGGAGGTCGTAATTGGAGTCGTTGCGCTCACTCGGCTTCGTCTCCAGGCTACCGTCCGCCGCAGCGTCAACCGCAGCAATGGAGAACCCCGGGATACCGGAGGAGTCGGCGGATGCGCCCGTCGTCGGATCAGGCGCGGCAGCGGAGGTGTCCGCTGCCGGGGTCTGCTCACCGAGGGAGGGAGCCGCGGCCGTGGAGCTCGCCGCGGTGTCCGCGTCCCCGTCGGAACAGGCGACCAGGCCGGCGGCGAGGGCCAGCGCAGAAACAGCAACGCCGAGGGCCCGGCGGGTGGTGCGTGAGGTGGTGATCTTCATGGCGGCCGGCTCCTTTCGTGGGTTGGTTTCGCTGACCTTGTGACTGTTCACCGCCCAGTCTACCTACAGCCCGCACCAAGACCCCCACTATCCTGCGATTATAGGACAATGCCTCCCAACTAGCACAGAATGACTATCAATCCGTCAACCATAAAACCCCCAGGTGACGGACATATTTACCCGACTACGCACACCCGTTCGACCAGATCATGACGTAGTTCACCAGGGACAGCACTCATAGCAGCCGAAGAAGCTGCTAGCACACCTTTACCCTAAATTTGTGGACACAGATGCCCGGGTGTCCGACGCGGCGAGAACCGCGGGGATGCCCTCCACCCCGGACAGCCCCCGCGTCCCCTGGGTCCGGATGCCCAGCAGCCGTACGCCCGCAGCGGGACCCTCCCCGCTGTCGCCGATCACGTAGACCGGACCGCCGGAGTCTCCTAGGGTGCCGGGAACCCCTGCCGTGAGCCGCCGACCCTCGGCGTCCACGCTGGCGGGGTGACCGCAAGACTCCCCAGTGCGCATTCCCCACGCGCACACCACCGCCTCGGCGTCCACGTCGCCAGGCGACACGGTGCCGGCGACCGGGTACATCCCGCCCACCTCCGAGCTCACCTGCTCGGCGGCCACGCCCGATAGGCGGATCAGTGCGAAATCGAACCTACCGAGCTGCCAGGCTCCCCACCCGCTCGCCTCGTCGAAGTCCACCACGTCGCCGACCACCTGCTCCTCACCACCACTGCTCCAGGTGACCTCGGTGTGCTCACCGCCGGCCGTGCAGTGCCCGGCGGTCAGTGCGTAGGTCTGCCCGTCCTCCCCATCGAGAACCGGGCCCAGCGTGCAGGTGCTGGACGGCGTTGCCGCCGCTGCGGGCGCCCGCAGCGTGATCGGGGATCCGGGGGCCAGCATCTCCACCACGGCGTCGGGTCCGGTTCCGGGGCGGGTGGCAAGTTCGCCCGCCTCGGCTGCCGCCTCGCGCTCCACAGCCTGCGGGCTCTGGTAGACGGGCAGCCCGCCCGGCGATTCGCTCGGCTCGCCCGCTGCGGAGCTGCCGGGAGCCTGCGGCGTCTGCGTCGGTGCCGCGCAGGACGCGGCGGCCGCCATCAGCACCGCCGCGGCTACCGCGACGGTGCACACGGGGAGGGTGCGACGGAGCTGTGCAGGGCGGTGGCGGGACATGGGGATCACCCTAGCGGTCGTCGCGGACATGAGAAGACCACCGGCCGATGTGGCTGGTGGTCTTTCCGGCGGTGCGGCGTGCGTGTGGCGGGTCCTAGATCAGGTCGTCTTCGTCCATGCCGTCGAACTTTTCCAGGCCGCCGGCGGCGTTGTCGGACGCAGTGTCCGAATTGCTCCCCTTGGGCTCGTAGAGCGTGCCCCCGGCGGCCTTGCGCTTCGCTCCCAGCTCCGAGACGTACTGTCCGGCGGCGATCGACTCTTCGAGGCGCGCGGCGTCGGGGAGCTCGACGACCGGCTCGGCGACCAGGTCGTCGTAGTCCGGACCGTCCAGCAGCTTCACCCGGTTCTTTCCGGTGAGCACCTCGGTGAGCTTGGCGTGGTAGCTACGCATTTCAGAGGCGGTGACCTGGGTGAACTTCACGCCCAGCTCGGCGGCGTTGAAGGTGTTGGTCTCCTCGGCGTCGCTCATCTGCCGCAGCGGGCGGGTTAGTGCCACAGGGGCATCGACGCCGAGGTACTCGCGGACCACCGCGGCCAGCCGCTTGGCTGCCTTCTGGTAGCGCGGCGTGTTCTCGACGTTGCCGTAGAACGTCGACAGCGGCTGGGTCACCAGCATCGGGTGGTAGGCCGCTCGGTACTCACCGGAAGAATCGCCGGCGGGGGACGTGTCAGGTGCGGCGTGGCGTCCGGTGGTGGTTTCGGGGCTGGTCATGGGGTCCCTCCTGAAAGGCGGTGAAAGTGGCGTGTATCGACTATCACCCTATCAGGTCGCTAGCACACTCCATCTGCAATCCCGACAACCATTGCCACCGGGATCGCTACCGGAACCGTGCCAACGCCTTGGCCCGGGCCATCTGGTCGGCCACCGGGTCCTCCACCGCGGTCTCCTTGATCTCGATGACCGAACTGCGCTTGTCGCCCTGCTTGCCCGGGCTGTGTGGCATCGCACCCATCGGGCCGTGTCCGGTACCGGTCGACGATGTGCCCGACGACAGGTTCGACGGAATACCCGAGAAGGCACGCGCACCTGCTCCCGCACCCGCCCCGGGCGCCGCTGGCGAACCGGCCGCCGGGGATCCAACGCCCGCCCCACCCAACAGCGACGCCAGGCTGGACAGGTTCGGCATGGACCGCCCCGCCGACCCTGCTGCCGACCCTGCCGACCCCACCGACGTTGACGGCGAGGTTGCCGTGGACCCGGAGGACGCCAGCGGAAGTCCCCCGCCGGACACGCTGCGCATCGGGGCCATCGCCTGCGATCCGGAGCCCAATCCGCTGGCTGTCACCTGGCCGGGGCCCTGCGGGGAGGCCATCTGACCGGCCACCATGGCCGCCGGGCTCATTGCCATGGCCGTCTGCTGCATCAGCATCGGGCTCATCGCCGCTGGCGCCGATGCGTACGCCCCACCACCGGCCGCGGTGTTCTGCAGACCCGCCATCGACGCCGGGTCGCCCATCGCCGAGCGGGCCTGGGACACCGCACCGTCGAAGGCAGCCTGGGCGTCCGGGCTGAACGCCTGCTGTGCGGCGGAGACGACGTCCTGGCCGGAGGTGACCCCGGACGCCGAGCCGCCGGTAACCAGCGGGGGCGGGGTGGCGTAGACACGAGGTGTCGACGATCCGGTGGCCACGGCGTCGTAGGTGGTCATCACCGCGGCGTTCTGAACACGGAAGCCCTCGTAGGCCGCGTCAGCGGCAACGCCGACAGGGTTAACCGCACCGGCAGCGGTGGCGGCGTGCCCGGCAGCCGAGGCCACCCGGTTGGCGATGATCACCGGCAGCGGGACCATCGTCGACAGGGCCGCGATGTGGGCCTGGGCGAACTGGGCGTACTCCACGGCGTTGCGGGCGGACTCGGCGACGAAGTCGTTGAGCCACGCGCCGAAGGGGGGTGCGGTGGCGTTGACGGTGTCGCTGACAGCTCCGTGGATGTTCGCGGCCTGGTTGGCGTTCTGGGCCATGAACACCCCCTGCCCGGCGGCGGTCTGCGCGCTCATGACGGCCCATGATCCGGCGGCGACGAACAGTGCAGCGGGTCCGGTTCCCAGGATCCGCGCGGCGTTCATCTCCGGGGGGTAGGCGGCCCATGGCTCGGTCGGCATGTGGGTGGCTCCTTGGGGGAGATGGTGGCGAGTTACTGGTACATGTTCATCATTCCACGGTACACTGCAAAAACCCACCCTACCTCGACGTGGTCGCCGTGGTGGGTGGGTTTTCGGGGTGCAGGTTAGGCCAGGCCGAGCTGGGCCTTCATCTGGGACACGGTCGCCATGTCGTCTTCGGTGAGACCGAAGAACTCCGGGGTCTCCTTGCCGTGGGCGACGACCAGCTGGCCGAGGGCCTTGGACTCCTCAGCGGAGAGGTCGGCCTGAAGGGCGAGACCCGGGTTCCCCTTGTTGGTGGGGATGTATTCGAGGCGTCTGAGGATCCACTTCTGGCCGCTGTCGATGGCCCTGGTCACCGCGCCGACTACGAATCCGCCGAGATCGCTCTGGTTGGCCAGGAACTGGCCGGCGTACTGGCTCATCTCACCGGAGGGTCCTGCGGTGAGGATGACCAGGTCGAACCGAGCCTTTTCCTTCCGTCCGAACTTGGTGTCGATCATCTCGCCGTAGCTGATCGGTCGAAGGGCAACAACGCCGCCGGCCTTGGAGTTGCTCTGATCTGCAAGATCCTTCAGCTTGATGTAGTGACCACCGGTGTCTGCGTCGTCGAAGCCGGCAGCGTCGGCATGCGCCTTGACCACCTGGCCCTGATCCTGGCCGCCTGCGGCGGGGTGGGACTGACCGGCAGCGGTGTTCAGATTGCCGCCGAATCCGCCCTGGGGGTTGCCCTGCTGGACCTGGCCGCCGAAGCCTCCCAGCTGCGGAGTGCCCTGCGGCGGGTTCTGGGTGGCGGCCTGGCCGCCGAAGTTGGCCTGCGGGTTCTGGGGTGCCTGCTGCTCGGGAGCAGGCTGGTAGTTCTGGACCTGGGTGTTCGTGTCGGCCGTGGCCGTCGTGGCGCCGAATCCGTTGAATGCGGAAGGTGCGGTCATGGTGGAATACTCCTTGAAAATGCGGCGGTGCGATTTGGAATTGAGATTGGAATTGAGTCTCGAAGTAGAACCAGCACACGCCTTGTGGCGGTAGGTGCCAGGCATGGAACCTGACTCCGGGGATCTCCGCAGCTGGGGCTCGTACTCCGCCTGCGGTGACACAAAGATACCACGAATCTGTAAAGCATCGCAGGATCCCCGGAAAGTGCATCCCGAAACAGACTGACCCCCTCACCACCAGGCATTTCGGCGGAGAGGGGATCGGGACATGCGGCGAGACGATCGCTACGCGCTGCGCAGGCTCGCGTTGTTCATGATCGCCTGAGCCCGCGTCTGCGCGGCAGCCATCAACTGCCCGCCGGCGGGGCTCGACTCCCACACGGGGCGGTACAGCGCATTGAGCTCGTCGACGGTGGTGGACTGCGAGATCGACGCCAGGGCTGCGGCTACCTCCTCCTGGGTGAGGGTGTCCGCCTCGGCGGCAGGTGCCGGTGCCGGTGCCGGAGGCTGTTCTGACGCGGCCGGCTGCTGTCCGCCCGCTGGGAGTCCCGCCGCGCTGGGGGCAGCCCCCGACGCCGGTGCCTGCTGAGGTGCATTCGGGGACACAGCCGCCGAGGTCACAGACACCTGGCCGGAGCGCATGATCTGAATCGCCTGCTCCGAGGTCCGGTTAAACGGCTGGCACTGGACCGGGATGGTCTGCTCGGCCCGACGGTTCACGTCGCGCACCGCCATCGCCAGCTCATTGGCCCGCCGTCCCACGTCCAGGTTGACGATGTGCAGATCGCAGTAGCGATCGCGATCCTCCGGTAGGGCGGGTACGTGGGCGATCACGCCAAAGTGTGGGTTCACCGCGGGCATCGGCTCCCAGTGGGTACCGTCCTCGCTCCAGATGTGGCTGGCGTCAGCGTACTGGGCAAGCTGCGCGGAGATGGACGGCCAGCTGTATGCGATGTTGGACGAGGTCTTAATGTCACCGATCATCAGCTCACCGTTGACCCGGAAGAGGCGGTCTGCGGTGCCGATGGATCCGGTGGCCGGGCAGTAAACGATGCGCTCGACATACTGGGGGATCACCTCGACCCCAGCGTCGGAGAGGGACACGGAGTACGCCGCTACGTAGGGGGCGAACAGGTCGGGTACCTCGTTGAAGCTGATCTTTCCGATGTCCAGCGCTTCAGTCCAGGCGTGGACCGCCGTGCCGAACTCGCTTTTATCCGAACTACCTCCGGCGTTGGACGCGTTCGCAGCCACCGCCTCGAACGCGGAGTGCAGGTCGCGCTCACGCACGGTGTCCAACAGGGAGGTGTCGAATCCTTCCAGCAGCTCGGGGGCTTTAATTAGGCCCTTGATAAGCATGCGGTCGCGGTAGTTCTCCAGGGCGCGCTTGCCTCCGGTGTTGTCCGTGAGCGCCTTGGCGATCGTGGTGGCGCGGGTGTGCCCGCTGATCTCGCCGGTGTTCGGGTTGGGCATCTTGTAGCGGCCGAAGTGGTCTCGCTCAGGTTCGAAGTCGCGGATGGGTCCAGGCAGCGGGTACTTGGGCTTGCCGGGGGTTTTCGTCGAGATCTTTCCCGACGGCAACGTGACTGGCTCGCGCTCGGGAACGGCGACCCAGTAGGCGGGATCGAGATCTGCGCGCGGGGCGATCTTCTTGCCGATGCTGTAGGTGTCGAGATCGGCCTGCGCGTCCTGGCCGTCCTGGTCGGTCTGCGGCCCGGCGGCGGCTGCGACTGCGGCCTGGTCGATACCTGGCACCGCGCCAGAGGCCAAGGGGGTGCCGAAACCGGTGGTGGTGGTGGTGGTGGGGGGCTGCCCGAGGTCGGGAGCGGAGGGCATGCCAAAGCCGGGCACAGTCGAGGCCTGCGGCGGGGTGCTCGCGGCCGGCGACTGGTCGGGCTGGCCTAAGCCAGACACTGCCGGTGCCGGGGTGGACGCGCCCGTCTGCCCGGGCCTGCCCATGCCAGTCACAGCGGGCGGCTGTCCCGCGGCTGGTGAGGGCTGGCCGAAGCCGGACACCGTCGCCGACGGGGCCGGGGCCGGGGCCGGGGCCGGGGCCGGGGGCTGGTCCGCAGCCGGTGAGGGCTGGCCAGGACTCGGTGTGTTGGCGCCGGCGGCGGAGAGCGCGCCGAACCCGGTGGTCTGCCCGGTGGCGGGGGCCGGGTGGAAGTCCACCCCGTCTGCGAAGCAGGGGTTGTCGCTGGTCACTGTGGCGGCCTTTCAGTTGGGGAAGTGGGGTAATCAACGGCAAAGGCGTTAATTTACACATTCGAGGTGTAGAGGTACCACTCTAGTACATGGGGCGGACGTCGCCTGGGCGACAAACGGATACACTGACGTACACGCAAATGATGAAGTTGCACCACTAACAGACCGGGATGAACCGTCACGTCCCCCTAGTTTCGAGGAGTTTCACACCTATGGTCCGCGCAGCCACCCGGCCCATCCAGCACCACTCCCCAGTCGAGTTCGCCGTCGCCCTGGTGCCCCCTGTCTCCCACGCCCGATGGGCCCGAGCGTCACTGGGGTGGTCGGTTCTGGTGACCGGGGTGCTCGGTGTGTTCGGCGGACTGGCGGCGGCCGCGGTGTGGCCGGACGCCGAGAATGGCGCACCGACCGGCGACCTGATGCTGGTCGCCCCCTGCTTGGTGGTCATGGCACTGTGCTGGGTCACCGCCCTGGGGGCGTTCACCCGTGCGGCGGCCCGCGGCGTCGGGGCTGACTGGCGCTACTGCCTGACCCACTTCCCGTCGAGTCTTTACGCCACGCTGGTCACCCTGGTGGTGGTCGGCGTCCCCGGCGCCGGGGCCGGCTGGTGCACCTGGACGCTGTGGGGGCCGTCCGTGGCGCTGTGGTGGGTGTCGGCGCAGACGGCGGTGTTCCTGCCGTGGATGCTTCCGGCGCTGGCCGGGGCCACCCGGATCCCGAGTGACGGGGTGGGGTTCTCCCTCACCGCCGTGGCGCGCGAGCCCGGATACCGCGCAGCCTGCGCGGTGGTGCTGATGATCGCACCCACCGTGTGGTGGGTGACCCCCGGCGGTCACGCAGTGCTAGCCACCTACGTCGCGATGCTGGTAGTCGCACTGGTGCTGTGCTGGTTCACCAGCACGCTGCTGCGCTACCGGGGAACGCTGCGACGCTACCCGGACTAGGCGCCGGCGCCACCGGCAGACGAACGCGAGCCCCGGTGCACAGCCTTCCAGGCTGCGTCCGGGGCGACTTCCACCAGCATCAACTGGGGCTTGTCTCAGCAAGCATCGGCTATCAGGTAGTTTTCCTCCCCAGCGTCGGCGTACGCTATGGGTGTGGAGCGGGACAGTACCCGCCGTTACAGGTCACCGGCGCCGAGGGTTTGCACCTCGGGGCCGGTTCCTTTCGTGTGGGAGCCGGTCGCGCACATCCCGCCTCGTGTCAGAGTCACCCCGCGGCGCGCACGACGGTGACGGCCACATTCACCCCGGAGGACAGGGCCGTGAGGTTGCCCAGGATCCACTCGGCTGCTTCCGCCGGGTCAATCCCCAGCGACGCAGCGAGATCGTCGAAGCGCGGGACGACGATCATGTCGACCCCGTCACCGGCGGCGGTCTGGGCGAGGGCGTTCCAGGTGTCCGACTGCGCGTCCAGAGGGTGGCCGGTGCCCGGCCCCGCGGACACCATCTCGACGTCGAGGGTGGCCAGCGCGTCCGGATCACTGATTGTGGTCACCGTGCCTGCCGGTGCCCACGACACGGCCCGCTGCGGCTCCGGTTCGGCGGTCGGCTCGTCCGGGGCCGTCCCCTGTGCCGAAGGCTGTGCGGGCTGCTGTGCCGCAGCCTGCTCCGCGGGGCGCTCCACTTCCTGCGTCGCGGCCTGATCCCTCGGCTGATCTGCCGGACGTTCCGCGTCGGCCTCGGCTGCGGCGGGCGGGGGAGCGGTAACCCCGCCGGTCAACGTTGCCGGGTTGGTCCATGCCGCGTTCACCGCTGCGTGGAGATCGGCACCGCAGTACAGCGCCGCGGCCATCTCCAGCCGGTCCAGGGTGTCACGCCCGAGTTTGTCCATCAGCACCGCCGGTGCCGACCCGTCGGGCGGCGCCTGCCAGAACCGGGCGCCGGAGTCGGCCTGCGCGCCCGACGGCTCCACCGGGCACCCGTGCTCGTGGGTAGTGATCCGGTGGGTGGCCTCGGCGTTGGTGAACACCGGGCACTCGCACCGGTCGGTGCCGTCACGGTGCCACCCGGACGGGCCGAGCACCTGGTCCCATGACGTTGCATTGCTCCAGGCCACCGGAGCCTCGCCGAAGCGTGCCAGCCGCGTGTAGCGGTCCTGGGTCCCAGCGATCCGGGACGCCGACTGAGCGGTGATGAACTGGGTCAGCCACTGCGGGGCGTCCATGGCCTCGCCGATCATGCGCCAAACGCCGGCGTCGGTCTGCGAGCCAGGCAGCGCCACGCAGGTCGAATGGAGCAGGAGGGTGAAGCTGGCCGTCTCCCCGGTGATGCGCATGTGCCCCGGGTTGTTGGCCATGGTGATCACCGGATCGTCCGGGCGGCTACCGTCGCCGGGCAGGGTGAACCAGAACTGCCCGCCGCCGCTGGGCGTGGCCACGGTCATCGCCTGAAACGGGTCGCGCCACATCGCGTCGCCGGAGAGCCGCGCGGCCCACGTCTTGAACTCGGTGATCGCTGCGGGCGTCTCGGCGTCGACGACCACCACGCGCGATGCCCCGATGTTGCATGCGAGGTTGGGGACGCCGTCGACGGCACCACACTTCAGGTCCTCGGCGACACCGGCGGTCTTCAGCGCGCGCTTCAGCCACGCCGACAGCGTGACCGAGGTGTCGGTCGCCATGCCTTCAGCAGCCAGGGACGCCCTAGAACCGGGGCGCTGGTCCTGTGGCAACTCCTCCCATACCTCCTCGGCGTCGGTGACCTGCTTCTTGGACCGCAGATCCCACGGCTCATCGGTGCCGGGGTGGCAAAACAGCAGCTTCAGACCCCCGCCAGACTTCTCTACGGGGACGGTGAGCTGGCGAAAGTAGGCGACGATGTCCTGTGGGTCGACGGGTGCGGGGTCGGGGTCCTGGAGCGGGGCGGCACCGAAAAGAGCGCTGAGGCGATGGAGTCCTAGCATGGGGAAGTCCTTCTACTGTTCAATGTGGTTAGTGGTAGTGTTTTATCATACATCTGTACCGCATCCGCCTCACGATCCTCCCGGAGTTCACCACTTCCCATGCCCACTTCCCCCGCCACAGACGACCCGCCCACCGACGCCGCGCCCGGCAACCTGTCCCCGCCTCGCCAGTTGCGCGGCTACCAGGTCGAGGCCGTCGCCGCCGTCGAGGCGGAGTGGGACGACGGCATCCAGCGCACCTCAGTGATCGCGCCCACGGGCTCGGGTAAGTCGACGATCATGTCGAAGCTGGCCGTGGACGCCCGCGAGCGAGGAAACCGGGTGGTAATCCTGGCCCACCGCCGCGAATTGCTCGACGCCATCTCCGAAACCGTTGATGAACTCGACCCCGGTGGCGAGACCCCCGGAATCGTCATGGGGACCGACTTCGACCCGGGCACCGCCATCGTGTGCGCGAGTTTCCAGACCCTGTCCCGGTCGCGGCGCAAACGCGAGGCGCTCGGGGAACGTGACCTGATCCTGGTCGACGAGTGCCACCACATCCTGGCGCGTACCTACCTGCAGGTGCTCGCCAACTTCGGTCTCGACGTCGACCCGGACATGAGTGCCGCACGCATGCGAGCACTGACCGCCGACGACGTCGTACGCACCGGGACTCGCCAGGGCGGGCCCCTGGCGTGCGGCTTCACCGCCACGATGACCCGCGGCGATGGCGGAAAACTGGGCGCAGTGTGGGAGACCATCGCCTTCGAGCGCGACCTGAAATGGGCGATCGACAACGGCTTCCTGGTGCCTCCGACCGGACTGACCGTGGTCACCGAGGAGCTGAACATCCTGTCGCGGATCAAGTCCGTCGGCGGAGACTTCAAACAATCCGAACTCGACGAGGTCATGCGCGCCTCGATCCCCACCACCGTCGATTCGGTGATCCGGCACGCGGCAGACCGCGTACCCATCATCTTCGCCGTGTCCGTTGAGCAGGGCGAGGAACTCGCCGCCGAACTCACCGCCCGCGGCTACCCGACACGGGCGGTGAGCGGGAACCACAAGCGCTCCGAACGCCAGGAAATCTACAGCCAGTTCCGCAGTGGCGAGATCCGGGCGATGGTCACCGTGCAGGTGCTCACTGAGGGAGCCGACTTCCCACGCTGCGACTGCGTCATCCTGGCGCGTCCCACCCGGTCAGACGTCCTCTTCTCGCAGATCGTAGGCCGCGGGGTTCGCCTGTACACCGACCCGGACAGCGGCGAGGAGAAGTCCGACGCGCTGGTGATGGACCTGACCGGGATGCTGCGCGACAAGAAGCTCGCCACCCTGACCCAGCTCTACGACGAGGCCGAGGTCACCGTCGTGGACACCGAGGGGGAAGTCATCAGCGAGCCCGGTGACACCGGAGCCGGGATGCCGTTCGACCCGTCGCCGGAGCGCGAGGGCCCGATCGACCTGGAGGAGGTCGACCTGTTCCTCACCGACATGCCGTCGGTGGTGGTCACCACCTCCCCGGGCGGGCTGACGTTCCTGCCCGGTCACCACGAGAAGCGTGGCGAGTGCTTCTTCCTGTGGCCCCCGGCCGCCGAGCACGCCGAGGTGGTCACCGTGTGGCACGTCACTTCCCGGGGTCTGCTGGAGGTCCTGCGTACCGCGGACGGAGTCCCGGTGCGGTGCACCTTCGCCGAGGCGTTGGTCGGAGCCGGCACGATCGCCGAAGCCACCGAGGTCGCCGTGAAGAAGAGGGCAAGCTGGCGCCGCCGCGGTGCCGCGCCGAGTGCGGCGCAGATGGACATGGCCCGCTCGTTGGGCCTGCTGGTCACCCCGGCGATGAACAAGGCCAAGGTGTCCGACATGATCAGTGGGGCGAAGCTGGACGCGGCGGTCCAGTCGCGGCTGCGGTGGCTCACGCAGCAGGTCGCCGCGTGAGAATCCCCGCTGTGGGGCCGACAACCTGTGGCCCCCAGCGGGTTTTCGCCGAGGGTTTCAGGCGGCCGGCATCTGCAACGAGCGGGTGCCGTTCGGCCCGCCGCTGCACGCGGCGGTGACCGAAGCGGCCAATCCCTGCAGTCGGGCGTGCGCCTTCGGCGCAGGATCCTGGTCGCGGGTCACCCGCATCACCGGCTTGGCCGCAGCGTCCGCCAGTTCGTTTCCGGCTGTACCGTTGTGGCCGCGAACCCCCCCAGGGCTCACCTGGGCCCGGTGACGCCGGTGCAGGCTGACGCGGCGGCGCACTAGCTCGACGGGCAGGCTATCCCACCCGCTGACCTTGCGCCCGGCCCACCATCGACCGGCGGCGCGCGAGTCGGTGAGCACCAGCAGGGGCACGCCGAGGCAGCCGAGAAGGTCCACTGCGGCACACATCGCAGCAGCCTCGGCGGCATCCGGATTGCGACCGCCACGTACAGAGCGTGGCAGGACGAAAGCGACGCACAGACCCAACTCCGGGACCACGATGGACGCGGAGGACACCGCCGGTCGCGACGGGTTCACCTCCACTGATGCGTCTGTGAACACGGTCAGCGAGCGTGCGCGGACTGGCGCGTGCAGCGCCTCGGAGCCGGAGACCATCAGATGGGCCTGATCCGTGTACGCGCACCATTTCTGCAACCACGCTGTGTCGATCCCCGACCACCCAGCCGTGGAGGCGAGGGTGAGGTGCCGCGGCGTTGCCTGGGGCCACAGGTGGGGCCGGCGGGGTACTGGCGAGGTGTCCGGCTCCACCAGCCGTAGATCGGGCGCGACACCGCGCTAGTGAAGTGCTTCGACCAGCGCACCGGTGCCGGGGTGGGGGTCGTCGGACAAGGTCATGCGCTCAGCACCATTCAGGAACCGTGGCAGGTAGTCATCGGCGGCCAGCAGAGAGCCACCCGGAAGGTGTGGGTGCACAGACACTGACAACCCGTCGGAGGTGTGCTGGCGGGCCCAGTCGACGAGGTGGGCGAACACCCGGACTCGCGAGGTGGTGATGATGGTGCGGGTGGCCCCACCGATCTGGCCGGCGGCCAGGATCCTGCGCCGCCCGTCACGCGGGGACACGCGACGCACTGTAATGCTCAGGGTGGTCATCGCTGATCCCCCTCGGCGGTGCTGGTGGTCTTGGTCCCCTCGGAGGGGTCCTCCTCGCGGCGCAGGGTGCGCAGCACCGCGTCGACGACGCCGGTGGCTTGGTCTTCCGTGAGGTCCCCACCGTGGACGCGCGCTGCGACGCGGGCGGCGTAGGTGAGTTCGGGAGTGGCTGTGGCTTGGCTCACAAGATCGGCTCCAATCAGGCTGTGGCGGGTTCACAGTGAATACTACCCGAGCTGGTTGGTAGCCGATGTGTCTCCAGGATCTACCGGACCTGACGCGCCCGCAGCCCGGGGCTGGAATGCAGCACCGACCAGCCATCGGCGGTGAGATCACCGGAGCCGTCGCCGGACACCAGCATCGCTGCGGCGAGGTCAGCAGGTGCGGCACGGTCATCGGTGAAGCGGTAGACATAGTCACCGGGCAGTCCCACCTGGGAAGGAGCCCGGTGTAAGGCCGCCATGACCCGGAATCGCGCGGCCGGATCGGCGAAAAGATAGCCCCCACAGACCAGGGCGGCGTCCTGCGGCGGCTGCTCAGCCTGGGACCAGGAGAGGTTGCCGTGGGCGCCGACGAAGCCGAAGGAGAATGGGTCGAGTTGGCTGCCGTCGGCGGCGTCGAGGGCGGATGACTGCGGCGGCGTAAACATGGACACAGTGTACTAGCAGGCGGTTGCCGATCTCGGCCCGATCTACCGGCGAAGGGAAATGTTCATCAGAGGGGGACGTGACGGGTTTCAGTTCGGCGAAACCGCCCACGCGGGTGCGTGGGAAGACTGCGGTGGGACACGAGATAGGACCGGCTGATTGCCGACATCACCGCAGTTCATCTGTACGCCAGGGTACTGACCGAACTCGGTGTGACCTGGCAGGGGAGCGCGTTCCATCGGACGTCCGCCCCGGACTTCGCCGCGCGGTGGGATGCTGCCCTGCTAGCTGGGCGGCGGAGTAGGGCTGCGGATCGGCCGGCGTACCGTCCGGGAGGTACAGGGTTCCGGTGAATGCCGTGTGCTGGGGGGGGGGGATCGGTCATGGTGGATCCTTTCGGTGGAGGGCGGTGGGCTCAGTCGAGAGCGGCGAGCGTGGAGTCCTGCAGCGGCCAGCCGCCGTCAACCTCGTCAACGGAGTCGATCTTGCCGGAGCGCAGCAGGTACTGCGCCAGGCCCGCCTGGGTCTCGCGTCGCTGGTCGGCCTGCAGCTTCATCAGGTCCTGGGGATCCGACAGAGCTGCGGCGACGCGGCTGTCGCCCAGCACGTTGTGCGGCCCGCCGCGAGTGAACTGCTTCCAGATGATCTCGCCGCCGGCGCGGGCGTCGGCACCTGAGCCGTGCGCCTCGTCCTCGGTCAGCGACACTTTGTAGTGGGCTGCGGTGGCGACCAGCTTGCGGCTTCCCCGCCGGTACTTGTCGACGAACTTGTCGATGACGTGGGGGTCGAGAACCAGCCCACCGATCTGGAAGTGGGGGTCGCGGGTTTTGAGCAGGGACAGGTCGAACGAGGCGTTGAAGGCGACGACGGGGATGCCGTGTCCCCAGGCCCAGTTCAACAGGCCAATGACATCAGCGAGGACATCGTCGTGGGGCCGTCCGTGCGCGCGGGCGTACTCGTTGCTGATCCCGTGCACGCCCTGGGCGCCTTCGGAGATCTCGATGCCCGGGTCGGCCAGGAAGTCACGGGACTCGATCGTGCCGTCACGCGACATCAGCAGAGCGGAGGCGGTGACGATGTGGTCGACGTTCGGGTCGGGTCCGGTGGTCTCCAGGTCGAACGAGCAGAGCTGAGGGAAAAGGTCGGTCATGCGGACTCCTTGCAGGCTGTGGCGTTTGCCAGTCGATTCTATCAGCGCTAGTGACCAACTCGGGCGATTGCCGGCCTGTCGCGTACCCTGCGG
>NZ_JBQSYJ010000024.1:0-30992 GCF_052379185.1 Corynebacterium sp. AOP12-C2-36
GTTCTGCCTTGACTATTGCTACGGGGTCCACGCGACACCTCCGGTTCGGAGGATGTGCAGGTAGATATGCGAAAGTGCCATGCCCTGAACGCTACGGGTACAGGGTGATCCTGGGCTAGCAACCAGGACGGAAAAACGGCAATTCGTCGGGCGGGGAGAATGCAGGGTCCGCGGACCAGGCGGAAAGGATAGTTGCCTTACCCCCCCCCCTGCAGTGGGGACGGTATCTTGCGATCCTGTCCATCGAGGGCTCGCGCCACACCTGCTCCGCCGCCGTGCGCCACCCTGGCACGGTTGGAGCAGCGTCTCACCGAATAGCCCCCGCCCCCGCCCCAGACCCTCAACGAATGAACCCCCCCCCCCAGCCTCATGGCTGGGGGGGGTTCTTGTACGGACGGCCGGCAGCGGTGTCAGACCGTGGCCAGCACCGTGGACCCGGTAAGCGGATCTCGGCTGACCTCCACCCGGCAGGACGCGGCCTCGGCCGGCTCGTCGGAGTGGCTGATCACCGTCACCGGGCACGGCAACTGGGCCAGCATGTCCGACACCTGCCGGCGGGCCCGGGCGTCCAGGTTCGCCAGCGGCTCGTCAGCGGTCACGGAGACGTCCAGCGCGCCACCGGTTATCGCCGCGACGATGCCGATGCGCAGCATCAAGCCCACCACCGCCGACTCACCACCGGAGAGCTCGTGGGTCGGGCGCCAGGTGTCCTCCACCTGCACCGCCGGGGCAAAGTTCGTACCCAGACGGAAGCGGGTGAACCCACTCGACACCCCGCGCAGCAACGCGTTGACCGAGTCCTCGATCGAGGTCACCTTCTCGGCGGTGTAGGCGGCGGCGAATTCGCGCAGGGCCTTGGCGGCGGCCAACTTGTCGCCGATCGCCTTCTCCGCCTCGGCGCGGGCGGCCACCGCTGCGGCGAGCTGGTCAGACGATGCGGTCAGGCGCTTCCACTCGCCGACGGCCGCGCTGTGGGTGGCCTTGGCCGCCGCAGCTGCGTTCGCCTGCCGTTGCCCGGTCGCCTCGGCGGTGACGTGGGCCTGCTCGGCGGCGTCCAGCGCTGCCTTCAACTCGTCACCGTTGCCGGCGGCGAGACCGCGCACCTCCTCGACGCGCCCCGACGCAGTACGCACGGCCGCCGCTGCGGCGTCGCGCCGCTCCAGCGCCGTTCCCAGCGCACTGACCTGGGCACACACAGCGGCGATCTGCTCGACACTCCACCCGTTCAGGGCGCGCTGAAGAGCAGCCTGCTCGTTGCCGCGGGTCTCGGCTGCCTGCCGGGCAGCCGACAGCGCGCCTGCCTCGGCGCGCTCCTGTGCCTCGGCGGCGGTGACCGCGTCAGCCGCCCGCTGGCGTTCGGCGGCCAGCGCCTCGGCCTCCTTCTTGGCTGCGGCTGCCTTTTCGCGCAACTCGGCGGCCTGGTTTCGCAGGGAAGCCACCAGGGCCCCGGAGTCGCTCAGGTGCATGTGGCACGTCGGGCACTCGCCGTGGCCGTCGAGGGTGCGTGCCGACTCCTCCAGGTCCGCCGCGCGCGCAGCGTTTGCGGACGCCTCGCCGGTGACCTCGGGGCTCACCTGGGCGGCGTCGAACGCCTTCTTGGCTGAGCCCACGGCAGCCACAGCAGCCTGGTGGGCCGCCTCGATGTCAGCGACGTTGGCCTCGGCTGGCAGATGGTCCAGCCGGTCCTGGACACGCTGCACCTCGGCGCGCTGGTTGGTGAGCTCGTTGTAGCGGGCGGTGACGACCGCCATCTCCGGCTCGCCGTGGTAGTTGGCGTCCGCAGCTGCCGTGCTCACTGCGCCGGCGGCAGACTCCAGGTCCGCCTCGGCTGTCGACAGGGCCCGCTCGGCCTCGGTCAGAGAACCGGCCGCAGCCCGCCAGGTGTCGTAATCCCGACGGGCCGCGGTCACCGCTTCCCGCGTCGCGGCGACTTGAGCGGCGGACTGCTCGGCAGTCTTGGCAGTGGTATCGGTATCGTTCCTGGCGGTCACCTCGGCGCCGGCGGCGTCGATGGCGGCAGCCTGGGCGCGCTTGACCGTGGCCGGGTCGGGGGCCTCGGGCAGCGCGTCGCGGGCGGGCTTGACCTCGCGGTCCAGGCGGTCGGCGGCCTTGACCGCCCGATCCAGGCCCAGGGTGCGGCGCACCTGGTCGCGCACCACCGCCGGGGTAGCGGAGGTGAGGTTGTCGATCTCGCCCTGGGCGATCAGCGAGGTCGCCAGGAACTCGTCGGGTCCCACGCCGAGCGCGTCGCTGATGAACTTCGCAGCCTCGGTGGCCCGCATGCCCTTGGTCTGGGCGGTGGATCCGTCGACCTCGATGGTCACCTTCGAGGTCGCGCCAGTGGTGGTGCGGGTGATGGTGCGGCTGATCAGGTAGGTGTGGTCGCCCTGCTGCACGCACCAGGTAGCCTTTCCGGACTTCGCGCCCTCGGCGATTACCTCGCCGAGGGTTCCGGCGACGCTCTTGGCATCACCCCAGGCAGCCAGCAGCGGGATCAGGGTGGTCAGGGTGGTCTTGCCGGCACCGTTGGCTCCGGTGACGGAGGTGATTCCCTGCTCGGCGGGGGTGAAGCGTACCGGGGTGGGCCCGGTACTTCGGATGTTCTTCCCCTCAGTGAAGATGGTGCGCATGGTGGTCCTTTTCTGACCGATGTGGTCAGTTGTGGGGTGTCCTGTGGCGCGGGACGATCCCCGAGTGTTTCAGGTGGGAGTGGGTGTGAGTAGCGCTACGCCGACAGCGCGGCGGTGGCTTCGTCGAGCACAGCGGCGCGCTCGGCGTCGGAGAGTTCGGCCAACCCGGTCAGCGTGCCGGCCTCGGCCATGCGCCGCATGGCCTGCATGACCGTCTCGTCGCCGACGTCGGGGATGGAGTCCAGGGCGCTGGGCAGGTCGGTGGGCTGGCCCACCCCGGTGACGCTGACCTGCAAGCTCAGTGCGTCGGGCAGCGAGCGTGACCACTCTGCGACCATCGCGCTGGCGGCGTCGTAGACCGCCACGTTCGGAGCATCGACACGCAGTCGCACACGCACACCTGCCACCCCGGTGCGCTTCGCGGATGCCTCGTCGCGGGTACGCCCGGCGAGATCGGCCAGCAGCCCGGTGACTGCTGCGACCGCCGCTGCCGGGTCGTCAGGCAGGTCGATGGTCTCGTCGATGGCGGGGCGCTGCTCGACTGCGTTGAAACTCAGTGCGATGCGGCCCTCGTCGTCGACGGTGCACATCAGCCAGCCCCGCGGGGTCTCGGCGTCGGCGAACCCGCGGCGCACCGCCGAACCGGTGTAGGCCCACGGCGTGCCGCCCAGGGTGTCGGATGCCGGGGTGTGGAAGTCGGAGAGCAATGCCGCGCTGAACCCGCGGTGGAACCAGTCGGTGGGGATGACGCGGTTTCCGCCGCGCTCATCGGACTGCACGTAGTGGCTGGCCGAGTCCGGGACGATGCCGTGGGTGACCAGGATGTTCACCCCGGCGGCGACCGGTCGCGGGTCGACGGCGGCATCCATGTCGTCGGCGGTAGGTGCCAGGGCCTGCTCGTTGATCAGGTGCAGGTGCACCTGGGGCCCGAGATCCTCAGCACCGGTCTGGAAACTCCAGACCTCGTAGAGACCGTCGGCGCGCGTCTCGCGCCGACGGTCAGCGGGGGTCCGCTCGGCCACGCCGAAACGCGACGGGGCGACGACGTGGCTACCTGGGGCGTCGCGCAGCACGGCGGTGGCCGGGGTGGCCGTTGCCGAGGAGCGATCGTGGTTGCCGGGGATCGAGAAGCGCTCGATGCCGGCGGCGACGCGCAGTGCGTCGCAGTCCAGGGCGACGTCGATGGCCTCGGGGCGCGGGTGGGGGTCGTGGAAGAGGTCGCCGCCGTCGACCAGCACGGTGGTGCCGGGCAGTGATCCTGCGGCGGCGCAGACGTCGGTGATGGTCTGGCGGTGGGCGGCGTAGCCGTCGGCGGCGACCACGTTGGTGCCGTCGGTCAGCTTGCGGCGAAGTCCGGTCGGGGCGTAGCCCAGGTGGGCGCAGCCGAACATTGCGATGTTGAACATTGTGGCGGTGTCTTTCTTGTGGGGAGGGTGCGTTTGGCGTGTGGGAGAAGGTGAAACGTAGGTGTGTTGATACGGATCAGGCGGTGGTCAGTCGCCCGATCCGGCGGGTCAGTTGCTCACGCGCGGGTCGCGCTCGTAGGCGTGGGACTCCGGGATCTCCGGCGGGGTCGGCAGGCTCGGGGCCTCCCACTTGTGGTCCTTCCAGCCGTACCCGCGGCGGTTTGATCCGTCGTCGACGCGCGGCTGATGGTGGGTGTAGCGGTTCAGGGTGGTTCCGGACACGCCGGTGAAGCTCTCGATCATGTTGTGCCCGAGCATCATTGCAGTCACCCCCTGCAACAGCATCTCGGTACGCAGCGCGCTCGCGGCGTTGTGGAGGTAGCAGGCGGCCTGCAACGGCTCCAGGAAGTCGTCGGCGTCGTGGGGGAGCCCGTTGCGCACGGGCTCCAGGGCGGCGCTGATCTGGTCGATGTACTTCACCAGCTCCGCGATGTACTCGCCGCGCTCGTCGAACTCGTCAGCGGAGACCTCGGCGGTACGGGTTCCGCTGGAGACCAGGATGACGCCGTCTGGAACGGGGGCGGCCGGACGCGCGGAAGCCTCGGGGAAGCCCTGGTCGAAAGTGTCCTTTCGCTCGGCGATGTCAGTGTTGTCGGCGGTTTCGTTGATGGTGTCTTCGGTGACGTGGGTGTCAGCCATGGTGTCTTCTCCCTAATACGGTGGGCGCGCTGCATGCGTGTGTGCGGTGTTTCCGACGGGCAGACAGCGCCCGGGTCGATCGGTACTGCAGGCATTACTGACCACAGTGGTAAGTAGTATATAGGCTCGGCCACCGAGGTGGCAACTGTTACACTTGAACGCGTAAACGAACCCCTCACCTGCGCACAACGCTTTGGAGCCACACCGCTATGAGTCCAACGTCACAACGTCACACCCTCACCCGATCGTTCGGCCGGTCGCTGGCCGCTGCACTGACCGTCACCGCCCTGGGGGTGGGAGCCGCCGGCTGCGGTAGCGACGATCAGACGGCGACCGAGCCCGCGGCTGTCGTCGATGACGGCTCTGCCGGGGACTCGGGCAATGCCACCGACGAAGCATCTGCAGAGGGGGCCGGGTCAGCCTCGGCGTCCACCGAGGATTCCAACTCCAGCGCGGACAGCTCCGGCGACGCTGCGACGGAGTCCACCGAGCAGCAGGGTCCGGGCGACACCGACACCTCGATCAGTTCCAAGGAAGCCTCCACCGCTGCTGACGAGCTGGCCAGCCTGCAGGTCCGGGAGAAAGGCTCGATGGACGACTACGACCGCAAGGGCGACTACGGCGACCCGTGGTCCGACAAGGCCGAAGGCGTGGCGATGGCCGGCAACGGCTGCAAGACTCGCGACGACATCCTGGAGCGCGACCTTACCGAGGTGGAGAAGTCGGACGACTGCCAGGTCGAGGCCGGTGTTCTCTACGACCCCTACGGCACCGAGGAGGAGCCGTACAACCACTACATCCAGTTCGAACGCGGCCAGAACACCAGCGGTGCAGTGCAGATCGACCATATTGTCCCGCTCGGTAACGTCCACGTCTCCGGCGGCCCGGATCTCACCGAGGCTCAGCGCCTGCAGATCGCCAACGACCCGATCAACCTGCTGGCCGTGGACGGCCCGGAGAACGGGGCAAAGGGGGACAAGGACGCCAGCGAGTGGCTGCCACACAATGACAAGATCCACTGCCGCTACGCCGCGTCCCAGATCCGCGTGAAGGCGAAGTACGGTCTCAGCGTCACCCAGGCCGAGCACGACACCCTGGCCGAATTGATTACCACCTGCAACGTCTAGACCGGAAAGGGACAGCCCCCGAACTGACCAAAGTGGTTGGTCCGGGGGTATTCTCATGGAAGAACAGATGCAGTCCCACCACGCGCCGGAAAGGAGTAGCCCGATGACCGAGATCGAGACTGGAGCACAGATCAACGCCCGACTCGCCGCGCGCCGCGACGCCGAGACCGAGCGATGGTCGATGATCTCCAACGCACTGATGGCCGAGCACGCCCACGGCAACCGCGGCTACACCTGCGTGTCCGTCTCCCCCTCAGAGCCGGCCCGGTGCGACTGGGTCCCAGGCTCCATCGACCCCGCCCACGTCGTTGTGGTGTTCCCCCTGCAGGACTTCTCCGAGCAGTTCGGCGTCGTGCGCCTGGACCAGCTTCGTGCTGCGGGCTCCGGCGACCCCACAGCGAGCGTGGGGGAGACCTCCGCCACCTTGGCCGAGGTCTGGCGAATCTAGACGCTCGCCGCCGGGTCCTGAGCGGTGTCGTCTGCCGCTGCGGTGGGCGCCGGCGAGCTGAACAGTGACGCCGCCTGCTGGCGCAGACGGTAGAGCGCATCGAGGGCAGCGGCTTCGCGCTGGTCGGTTCCGTCGAGCAAGAACGCCGGATCCGTCCAGCTGAACAACTCAGCCTCGAATCGTTCCACCAGTTCAGCAGCCACCTTGGGGTCGCTGGTTTTCTTCTGCGCAATCCACAGGTCGCGGTGGCATTCGATCGCAGCGCTGGCCATAGGCAGGTTGGGAGCGTACAACTCCCGGAGGCGGGCCCGCTGCGTGACCAGACGCCACATCAGACCAAGAACAACGACAATCGCCACGATCTCGAAGACCAGGATCAGGGCGTAGACCACAGCCCCTGCCCCATCGATATCCCCGCCAGAACCAAAATCGCCGGCGAGAAGGGAGTCGATGCCTGATCCGCCGAAACGCACCAGGTCACCTGCAGTGAGAACCACAAGTAGCGCACAGCCAGCAAATGCTGCCACGCTCAGGGTGCCCATGAGATTCTCCCGGTGCGCCGGTGAGATGCCAATCAAGCCGGTAGTCGAATACTGCGTGGTGTGCGGGTCGGGAAGGTGCTTTCGGGTGAGTGCGGCGTACACGTCGGACAGCTTGCGGCTCATCGGACAGCCCCCTCGGGAAGATCATCGTCGGTGTGCACGTCGGCACCTGCGGCGTCGGCCAGCACGGCCCACCCGGCGTCGTTGAGGTGCCCGCGGCTGGGGCGGATCAGCAGCATGGCGGCGATGACGTCCGCCAGGTCGCGGCGCTTCTCGGTGAAGGTGTAACTCAGGTCCTGCGACAACTCAACGGTGTCCGGAGCGTTGGACAGCGCCCGGTTGAGACGCACGAGCATGCCGTCGCTGCCGAAGATGTAGCCGCCGCTCACCACCGTGCTGGAATCCGTGAGCTCACCGGGAGTGTCCGACGGCGACCACGCCACCTCCCCGAAGTCGCAGGAGTAGGCGACCGTGGTGCGGGCCAGTGGCCCACCCGGTCCTGTGTCGAAAGTCGAATCGCGTGAAGTGCTCATGGCCACATATTACCCATATGGTAAGTAGTTGTTTCCAGTCATGCCACCCGATAGCCAGAAACTCGTCCGTCAGGCGTGATTACTGGACCACCCACACTATCTATTTGTAAAGGGATACGGAAACAACGACCGACAGGAGCGACACCTATGTGCCGAGGACCAGAGTGCCGCAGCGGGGCACGCCGCTGCCGCGGCTTCCGCGGCGAGCGCCGACGGGCCTACGAGCGAGGAAAGTACGCTAAGCGAAAGGCACAGAAGAACTTCGCCGCGACGGCAACCGTCACCCCGCCGGCCCCGATCGAGGAGGTCGCCCCGACCCCGAGCGCCGAACAGGTGCGCCGTCAACGTCTGACCGAACTGGCCGCCGAGCGGATCGCCCTGACCACCGAGGCACACGCCGCGGTCGACGAAGCCGAGGATCTGCGCAACAGGATACGTACCCGGCCGTCGGTGCCCACGTTCCCGCCAGAAAAGCGCACCGAGGAGGAGGCCCGGGAGTTCTACTCCACCGGCGGCGCGAGCGAGGCCGAGTTGGAGGCACGAATGACCATCCGCGACAGGGAGATCGCACTGCTCCGCGTCCTCGCCGCTGAGGACGGGCTGAGCGAAGCGGAGACCAGCAGGGTACTGACCACCCACGGGGGGGCTGCGCAAGTACCGCGACGACTGGACACCGCGCATCCGCGGAACTGAAGCGCTCCAGAAGGCCGACGCTCGCGCCCTCTCGGCGACCCAGGAGCTGCTGGGCTAGAACACCTCCGAGACGGCGGCGCTGGCCGCCGATGAGCGTCTCCAGGCTGCCGGCCTGTCGACGATCGAGGATCAGACAGCCAAGATAGGCAACGTGTTCCAGGCGCGGCTGCGGTATCGGGCAGAGCAACGAGGCGAAGACCCAGCCACCAGCGAACTGGCCAAGCTGATGGAGGCCGACCCCGAGGTTCTCCAGCTGATCCGTGAAACCCCGGCACTGTCCTCGGACACCGAGCAGCGCGAGCGTATCTCCACGGTCGTCCGAAAACTGGGAGGGACCCCGCAAGACCTGACCGACGAGGCGATGATCGAGCTGCTCGATGACGAGGACCTGGAGCGTCGTCGGCGGATCGCCCGGCGCAAGAAGGGGCGCGAGTCGGGGATCGACGATACCGAGGAGGCGCTGGAGACCGTCTCCCTGGAGCCAGGCGACCTGTCGACCTACGGCGTGCAGAGCGGCGAGGGGCTCGACCTGTACGCAGAGGTCAACGGCACCACCGCTGCACACTACGTACTGCGCAGCGAGTACCAGAAGGCCGAAAAGGTGGTCGGTGAGCGCGTCGACGCGGCCTACCAGGCGCCGCTGCGGGAAGCCGTCTACAACGACGGAAGTGCCCAGAAGGGTGCAGATGGCTGGACGCCGGTCTACGCCGGCAACAACGGCAAGGTCAGCCCCAAGCAATTCGAGGCTGAGTTCTCCGACCGGTTCAATGAGGCGATGTCGTACTACCCCGCCGAAGCGGTGGAGACTGCGAGGTGGTCGGTCGGCGACAAGCTGTGGCTGAGGTTGCCGCCCAAAGGGCGCGGCGCCGCAGGGTACTGGAACCGGGATGGGGAGCGGCTCCCGGGAGGTCGCCGCAAAGTGGCCCACTCCATCTACACGCCAGAGACCGACGAGTTCCAGGGATACTTCAGCCAGGTCCTGGGCGAGGGAACCGACCCAAACAGGTGGCACGAGGGGCAGAAGCGCCTCGCTACCCGGGAGAACACCGACGACAACCGTGCGGTTCTGGAGGGCATCGCCGAGGAAGCCAACGAGCAACTGCGCCGCGCCCGCGAGAATAAGAAGCGGTGGGGCCGAATCCACTACGTACCCGTTCCCAACCGCCCGCTGCTGGCGGTCAAGGAGATCACGGTCGGCGACGAGTCCCGCCTGGCGATCGTGGAAAAGACCCAGCCAACCGCGGTCGGCCAGGGTGAAAAGGTCCCGGTGGTGGCCTTCGACAACTTCGACACCGCCGTGCACGAGCTCGGCCACAAGATCGAGGACACCCACCCGAAGATCCAGCGCATGTCCAACAACTTCGTCACCGAGCGGACCGCCGACCTCAGCAGCGACGACCGGGGCAAGGTGATGGGCTGGAAGTTCTCCCTGACCACCGATGGTTTCTACGACTCCTACGTGTCGTGGACCTACGCACACGGTTCCACCGAGATCATGTCGATGGGCATGGAGGCCCTGTTCGGCAACGGGCGGCGCGACCGCAACGCTGGCGGCATGCGTCGGCTGGGCAAGGCCGCCGCGCACGACCCCGAGCCGTTCGACGATCCGGGGCACCGCTCCCTGATCCTCGGCTCCCTGGAACTGCTGAAAGGTAAGCCCGCCGAGGACTAGGGACGTCGCAACCACTTGCCAGGTTGGTTGGTATTCGAGATACTGATGTCACTCAGGCGCGAAAAACCTTCGCGTCACCGCAAACAACCAGGAGAAGACCATGAGCCAGACCACCGCTACCGCCAACCCGACCGTCGCCGGCAAGGGCGCCGCCATCTACGCCCAGATCACCCGCGACGTCACCGAGGCCAGCATCGAGCTGCGCGGCCGGCGGCCGCTGTTCGTCGCGTCCGAGGACGGACGCCGCTTCACCGCCACTTGGAAGATCGACCACCGCCTGCGACTCACCCGAACCATCACCTACCAGCGCAGCGACGGCACTTCCTGCTTCGAGACCACCAACCGCCTGGTCACCTCGACCGGCGATACGCTTGGCCTCACCAGCTCCAGCGAGCACGGGGTACAGCGATACAACCAGGTCAACTTCGTCAACCACATCGTCCTCACCCTGGCCTACACCGCCAACGACATCCAGGTCCGCGGCCTGCTCTCCCTGGCCGATCGCGAGCCCAAGCCCGAGTTCCGCACCGCCTAGCCCGGCACCAGGACCCGCCCCCCGCAGCCTCCTGCTGGAGACGCGGGGAGGGGTCCTGCCGCCGGGGGGGGGGCGTCAGTCGCTGACTGCGTCATCCAGGCGGTGGAACCCGACGGACTCAAACGCCTCAGCCGGCTCCTCGGCCAGGCGACCGCTGTGGAGGCCGAGCCGGCTGCCGTGTAGTCGGCTAGACACCGAAAACTCCCCGTAGCCGCGATGGACTACGGGGAGTTTTCGGTACCTGCGCGGGATCAGTACCCCACCCACGCCCCTGCGGTGTCTCCTGAGCTGACATCGACGCCTCGCGCGGCACCGAACTCCTCCAGGCCCTCGCCCGTCTTCAGGTCAACGGCGTACGTCTCGTGGTTGGAGAGGTAGTTCATGGACGCGGCAATGCTGGCGACCGGGTCGTAGATGCTGTTCGACGTCCCAGCCACGTGGTTTGCAGCGAACGTCGAGGGAATCGTCTGCGCCAGCCCGCGTGAGGACTGCGCAGGGAACCCATCTGACTGTTCTGGGCCGATAGCGTTCGAGTCCCAGCCATTAGCAGCACCAGGGTTGTGTCCGGACTCGTGTTCGGTGAGGCGCATGTACAGATTCTCAAACTTCTGTCGCACCTCTGGGTCGTCGGAAACACCCGCCGCGTCGGCGGCCTGGTTCACCGCCGATCTGATCTCATCCTCCGACATGGCACCGTCGGGGTAGGTCTTCTCGAAGCTGACGTTCTCCGCCCCGCCGAGGTCGTCCGTGTCGACCTCGGTGCCGGATGCAATCTCGCCGGTGGACGACCCCTCCGAGTGGGTGGAGTCGTCGGCGAACAACTCGTCGATCGCCGCGCGAATCTCGGCGTCGGAGACGCTGTCATCCATGCCCGACACCTGCTGCACGGCCTGCTGCTGACCCATCTGGTTCATCTGGGCCATCTGAGCCTGCGCCTGCTGTTGCTGCATCGCCTGCTGCCAGGCGGCCTGCTGCTGGGCCGACAACTGCTGCTGAATCATCGACTGCTGTTGCTGCATCGCCTGCTGTTGCTGCATCGCCTGCTGCCAGGCGGCCTGCTGCTGGGCCGACGCATCGGAGGGAGAGCCTCCAGCGGCCGACAGCCGCGTGTCGGCGGTATCCGGGGACGTGCCACCGCTCGCAGGCTGCTTGATCCCGTCCTCGATCTGGTCGATCTCGGCGGCCGAACGCTCGCCGGCATCGTCGGTCTCGCGGTTCATCCGGGACGCAGCGTCGATGTCGGCATTCTGCTCCTTCTGGAACGCCGCCTCCTCGGCCTCCTCGTCGCGCAGCATCGCCACCGTATCCGGGTCCAGCCCGGTCTCGTCGACGATGCCTGCGTCAGCCACCCCGTCTTCCACCAGGTCCTTGGCCCGGTTGAGTAGCGCGTCGAACTCCTCGTGGTCGAAGCTGACCTCCATGTCAGGCATGGGTCACATCCTTTCTCGCTGGGTACGCATTTGTGTCGGGTCTCTAGTAGGGGGAGATGGAGTCAGCGTCGAGGGGTTCATCGGTGTCGGCGACCGTGCCGCCGGCAACGCTGGAACCGGTGGTCCCCGCTGCACCCGAAGTGGAGTCGGAGTCGCTGCCCGAGTCTGCGGAGTCAGCGTCACCAACGCTCTCCCCACTGCCAGAGTCGAAGAGCACCGAGGCGCTGTCGTCGCCGGACCCGCTGTCGCCGGAGTCGGCGTCAACGGTGCCCTTGGCGGGGGACTGATCGTCGGGGTCACCGAAGCTGATGCCCTCCCCGTCGCTGCCGGAAGAGTTCTCGCTGCTCTCGTCGCTGGAGGTGCTGTCGTCCGACGCATCATCGGCGCCCTCAGCCTCCAGCGACGGAGACTCGACGTCGCCGGTGGCCTGCGCTGAAGACTCGCCGGAGTCACCGGTGGACCCGTCGCCGGGGTCAGCCGCACCATCAGCCGCGGTGGTCGCCGTGTCGGTGTCCGGGGTGAACTGGCCGCCACCCAGGCCCACCGGCGCATCCTCGCGCCGCTCGATCGGCTCATCGTCGGACTGCGCCGACGCCTCCGTCGGCTCGCCGTCAGACCCTCCGCCGGCAACGTCACCGGATGCAGGTGCCTCCGGGGAGCCCGAGGCTTCAGACCCGGCAGTCGGGGCCATGTCCTCACCCGCGTCGCCGGCGTCCATGCGGAAGAAGCCTTGGTGCGCGTCGTCGAACGTCGGGAAATCCTCGCCGAACTCCTTGATCTCGCCGTCGGAGCCGATCGCACGATCGTCGCCCAGGTACAGGTAGTCGCCGCTGGAGTCGGAGACGACGTCGCCCGGCTGCAGATCGACCGGGTCCACCGCCGTTCCGATGTCCTGGCCGTCGCCGGGAACCTCGAAGCCCGCCTCAGCCGCGGCGTCGCGAAGCGTCATCGACCCGTCACCGGCAAGATCCTCGGCCAGGTCAGCCGAGGGCTGGTTCGGGAACTCCACCTGGTCGCCCTTGACGTCGGCGGTAACGCCCTCACCGTCCTCGCCGGTGAGCTGCTGGGTCAGCCAGCCTCCCTCGCCGTCCGTGCCGGCGCCGAGCGCGTCGGTGTCGCCCATCTCCGGGGCGTCCACGCCCTCGATGCCGCCCTCTCCGTCCTCAGTGCCGCCGTCGGAAGCACCGCCGGCGGGAAGGTCGGAATCGCCGTCGAGGTTGTCACCGAACACGCCGGAGTCCTCCACGTCCTCACCCGCACCCTGCGGGTCAGCCGCATCGAGGTCCGCGCCATCATCGCCACCGAGGGACGTGTCACCACCGCTCCCGGAACCATCCGGATCCTCGTCGGCGTCCTCACCCTCATCGTCGGCATCGAGATCGTCGAAGAACGAGTCCAGGTCCTCTTCGTCGTCTTGGTCGTCCTCCAGCGGGCTCCACCCCGACGTCTGCGTGCCGATGTCCTCCGGGGCCTCCAGGCCGTCGCCGAAACTGGTGTCCGCCTCCAGCGGCGAGCTCATCTCAGGCTCATCGACGCCCAGACCCGATCCGCCGTCGTACTCCGGCAGATCGGTCCCGAAACCGGAGTCCTCACCCAGACCGCTACCGAACCCGTCGTCGACTTCCAGCCCCGGATGGTCCGGCTGGTCTGCAGTATCCAAGCCCGCATCGGCGTTGAGGCCGTCACCCAGCTGCGGGTCGACGACACCGTCACCCAGTTCCGGGGTGTCGACCTCCAGGCCGCGCTGGTCGCCGTCGTCGCTGCTGCTTCCGGAACTCTCGGAACCACCGCCGAGGTCAACACCTCCGTTGCTCGCCGGTCCGCCCCCGGGGTTGATCGGCATCACGCGGTTTGCCGTGTTGGCGGGCGGGTTGTTGGCTACATCCGTGTCGACCTGCCGGCCACCTCCCTCTGAATAGTTTTCAGCACCTTCTGTCGACGGCGCGTAGCCCGCCCGGCTCGACTGGGCTTCCCACGCCGACAGGTTCTCGCGCAGCGTGTTCGCTGCACCCTCGACCTGTTTCACGGCACTGTCGACCTCGTCTTGCTTGCTGGTCAGCTTGGCGTTGTCCATCTCAGGGTCACCGTAGGGGATCGGTCCGAACTGGCTGTGTGCCCGCGACTCAGCGATGGCCTGGCGCGACTCCGCGTTGGCCTGCCGGATGTACTGGAACCCGGTGTTGCAGGTCTCGGCGCCCGAGCGCAGCGCCTCCTTTCCCGCGGGGATCACCTCCTCTGCGAACGCCTGCAGCTGCGCTACCTGCTCCTGAACAGCCTGGGCACCCAACTGCATCGTGCTGTCCTGTATCTCCAGCCCGGAGTACACCGACGTGACCTGACCGGCCATCTCGTCGATAACCGTGGCCAGGTCGTCGAACGCGGCCAGCGAGCCCTCCAGGCTCGGCATTCCGGTGACCTCGGCCTCAGTGGGGTGCCACAGCTTCTTGTCCGTGGGGTCGTAGTTGACCCACTTATCGTTGATGCCGGTGATCGCCTGATCGACCGTGCGGATTGTCTCATCGCGGGGGTCCATGATCTACTCCTCTTCTTCGCTGACGGACGGCAGCCAGGTGTTCCCGCCGGACGGCGGGGAATCAGTCGATGGGCCAGACGCGTTGAACAGCCCGCCCACCCACTTGCCCAGCGGTCCGGTAAGCAGCTCGATACCGACTGTTACGCCGATGCCGACAGCCAGGGCCCAGCCTGGTCCAGGAACCAAGGCTGCCATGGCCATGGCGGCTGCACGGGATCCGATCTTCTTGGCCCCGAACGCGGCGGCCTTCTTCGCCCCCTCGACGGTCGCGCGCTGCCCGACCTTCTTTGCGGTCTGCTCGGCGCCCTTCTTCAGTGACTGCTTCTCGGCCTTACGGGTGACCTTGTCCCGGGCGGCGTCGGCGGCCTTGTTCGCCTTCTTGTTGCTCTGTCCGTCCTTCAGCGCATCCTTTCGCGCCTTGTCGGCCTTCTTGTCGGCCTTCTTCTCCGACGCCTCGACCGGGTCCTCCTGCAGCTTGTCGACCGTGCGCTGCTCGCCGCGCTTGGTCTCGGCCGACCGCGACTTCTCCGGATCCAGGGCGTCGTCCATCCGCTGCTCGGAGGCGTCATAGCCCTGTTCGAACCGGTCGGAGATGCTGTCGGTGTACTTTGCGTTCTGGTTGTCCAGGAACCCCTCGATCGGCACCTTGTTCTTGCTCAGCATGCCGTAGGCCGCGGTGCCGCCACCGATGACTCCGGCGGTGCGCAGCGCGCCTCCTGCGGACATGGAGTAACCGCCGTCGATGACGGCGAAGTCCTCTCCTCCGAGGAGCGCTGCAGTTGTCGGATCGTCGGTTTCCTGGGTGGAGTTTTCGACGACTGTGTCGGCGCTGCCTGTCATCTCTGTACCGCCCTCTCCGTCCATCGTGGTGCCTGTCGGTTTCCGCATATCAGTCACCCACTGACGTTACTGGCCAACCGGGAGCATGTAACAGCCCAAAGACACCAAAATGGCGGATTTACCGGCTGCAATAGTGGTAAACCGGCCAGTGTGGCTATACGCGTTCGGCCTAGCCCAGCGCCCGGCCCTCGAACGGCACGTCGCGGATCGTCGCCTCCGCTTCGCCGGAAGCGTGGGCACCCTCACCGTCGATGTTCGCCCGCAGGCTCGCCGACCCCTCGAAGATCGGCTCGGCGACGTCATCCTCGGCAGCGTCGTCCGGCTCGTCCTCGGTCGCAGCCTCAGCCGCGCCCTCCACCGGGGCCGGTGCCTCCGGCTCCGGCTCCACCGGGGCAGCCTCCTCGGTCTCGGTGCCCGGCAGCGGCTCTTCGACGTCCGGGATGCCATTCGCGTTGTTGTCGTCGGGGATCCCGTCACCGTCGAGATCCTCGAACTCTGCGGCGATGCTCGGCTGCGGCATCTCACCCGCGCCGTCGTACACCGGAGCCTCGGGCTCCGGCTCGGGCTCCGGCTCGGGCTCCCCCGGTGCCGCGCCGCCCTCGGCAGCCTCCACCGGCTCGCCGGCAGCGGGCTCGGGGTCCTCCGTCGCCGGTGGCTCGGTACCACCGTCGGTGGGCTCAACCGCAACCTCGTCAGCCGCAGCCTCGTCAGCATCAGCATCAGCGCCGTCACCTTCACCGCCGTCGGCAGCGTCTTCACCATCGCCGGTGTCCACCTCGTCGGGCAGCTCCGGCAGCTCCAGGCGGAAGATGCCTGACTGCGGCGGCCGCAGCTCCAGTACGTCACCCAAGGGCACGACCTCGCCGCTCTCCAAAAGTACGGAGCCGTCGCCGAGGTAGAAGCCGCTGCCCTTGGAGCTAATCACCACGTCGCCGGCCTTCGCCTCCGTGGGGTCCTCCAGCATCTCGCCGTAGCTCTCCAGCTCGATTCCGGCCTCGGCGGCAGCGTCCAGGATCTCGATCGACGATCCATCCTCACCCTCGGCGCCGACGATGTTCATCATTTCGAGCAGCCGGGGGTCATCCATCGTGACCTTGTGCGGCTCCCCGTCGATCATCACGGCGGTGGGAACCTCCTTCGGCTCTCCGTTCCCGTCCAGCACGTTCTCTGCGGTGGCAGGCACAGCGTCATCGTCGACCTTGCCGTCGCCGTCCTTGTCCAAAGGCTTCATGTCCGCCCCCAGGGCCGTGGGCCGCGGGGCGGCCGCGCCCGGCCCGGAGGCCGGCGGGGAGGTGAGCAGACCGTCTGCGCTACGGGCCTCGGCGGTGTAGGGCCTGATCGTCGCGGCGTCGCGGCCGGTAGCCGCACCCTCGCGGATCTGGCTCATGTCTCCTGCCTCGAAACCGCGGGTCAGGTGCGTAGCGGGATTCAGCAGTGATTCGTAGGGGTCGTCGGTCACCGTCATGCCCACACTGTCGGTAGGCATGGTCTGGTAGGCGGAGGGGTCCGCACCCATCTGCTGCTGGCCCAGCTGGTCCATACCGGGCATCTGCGGCATCTGACCGATCGTGGGCATCTGCGCGCCCTGCTGGATCGGCTGGCCGCCGGCCTGCGCGCCGTTGCCGGAGGTGAGCAGATCGGCCAACTTCTCGGCGGCGTCGCGGTTGGGGCCGCTGCTGCCACTGCTGCTGGAGTCGGAGGTGGCAGGGCGGATCAGACCACCCGAACTACCTACGTATCCGCCGCCGGCTGCTGACCCAAGCGGCCCGCCAGCAGACGATCCGGAAGAAGCCGGGGTGGATCCTCCCTCGTTGCGTGACCCGTCCGAGTAGCTCGCGTCCGTCCCTGCCAACAGGACTTCAGACGCAGCGCCCACCTCGGTCTGCACAGTGGACTCCAGGGCGGTGCCAACCTCGCCGACGGCGGCATCCAGCTCGTCGGTGATGAAGTCGAACTCCGGGCGCGGCTCGCTGCCGATTCCAGACTGCTCCCAGCCGTCGTGAGCATCGGCGTAGGTGTAGATCTGCTGGTAGGCGTCCTGGGTCGCCTGGGCCATGGACTTGGTGATCGAGTTGTAGCCGTCACCTGCGCGCGCCGCGCCCTGACCCATCGCCGTGACCGCATCTGCGATCTCGGTCAGGCCGGTCAGCGTGTCGGAGATCTCGGCCATACGTGCGTCCATTGTCGGGTCCCCGACCCCCTTGGCGTAGATCGAGCGTGCCCCCTCCTCCAGGGTGGACATCGTCTCCGACAGATCCTTGACTGCGGTTTCGGTACCGCTGAGGTTGTGCAGCAACAGACCGTTGAGGAAAGACCCCTCGGGGGCATTGATGAGCGCGTCGTTGTGGGATCCGAGGTAGGCGTCCTCGTAGCCGGAGATCTGCGTGTTGGCATCACCGTCACCGGCGATGGTCGGCAGGAAGCGACCATCGCCGGCGGCCTTCAGCCCGGTCCCCGGAGCGTCGGGGGAGTAGTTCTCCAGCGCCTTTTCCACGTCGCGGCCCGAAACCAGGTTGGGTAGGTCGAGGCTGCCCGGCTCCAGGCGCTCCTTGTCGTCCACCCACCCGTCGTTGTCGGCGTCCTCGCCGATCGACGCGCTGCGCGTGGGCGCGAGGTTCTGGGGCTCCTCCTCGCCGGTGGGCTTGCCCGTGGTGGCGCTGGAGGTTTCCGTGTCCCCCTCGGTCGACGAAGACGTGGGCGTTTCGGTGTACGGAGGTGCCGCCGCCTCGACCAGTTCGGTCTCCTGGCCGCCGGAGTCCCGGAGAACCCAACCGCCGCGGTCAGCGTTGTAGACGGCGGTACCGCCGTCCTCGATGGTGGCGGAGACCTTGTCGCTCAGCTCATCGTCGCCTGGAGTGACTCCGGTGTCGTCATCCGCACCCGCGTCTGCCGCTTCGTCTGCGGCATACCCGTCGACCTCCACGCGCTCTCCGTCGGCGGCATCGGATGTGGCCCCCGCACTGTCGGAAGACGTGGTCACCTCGACGTCCTCGGGGCTCTCACTGCCTGCCGCGGGCGGCTCGTAGGTGGCGGCACCGCTCACGTCGACGGTGTCGAGGATGTCCGTCGCCTCGCCGCCCTCGGTCTTGTAGGCAGTCCACTCGCCGCCGCTGTCGGTGAGCACGGTGCCGACCCCGGCCTCGCCGTCGTCGTGGATCTCTCCGCCGAAAGCGCCGGTCGGCAGGGTGGCCACCTGCTCGTCGCCGTCCATCACGGCGACGCCGGAGGAGGATCCGTCTGCCGCGACCTGCTCGCGGATGTTGTAGACCCGTCCAGGGGTCAGGTCAAAGTCAGCCATTGGTCATCTCTCCGTTACGTGGTGGGGTGGTTGTGTTCGGCAGTGTCATCGGACGACGTTCGGGTGGCCAGCTCCGCGGTGAACCGGGGCAGGAACCCTGCCGCCAGGGTTGGTGAACTCGTCAGACCCATGTGGAAGCGCTGGCTCACCAGGGCGGCGGCCCGGGGCCCTGCCGTACGCAGGATGGGGGACAGGTAGGTGCTGTAGTCCCACCGCAGCTCGAAGCCGGGCAGGGATACCGGCACCCCGAGCGTGGCGAACAGGCGCGAGTAGTTCATGTTCACCTCGCCGGCAGCCAGTTGCACGGCAGCCAGGGCCACCGACGACGCGTGCGCAGCCTCGCAGATCCGGCGTCGGCGGTGGACGGGCACGTGGGCGGCGGTGGGCATCTACTTCACCCACCGTTCCATGGCCGACAGGTCGACCATCCCACCGGAAGCGGGGGCAGGCTGCCTGGGCACCGGGGTAACCGTCACGTCCCTGTTTCCCGTGGAACCCTCGGCAGAGATGGTGGGGACTGTTCCCTGCCGGAGCCACTCACCGGTGAGCAGCGGATTCTGGGTTGCGATCTGATCCAGCCCGCTCTTCGACTTCGACCCGGACGACGATCCACCGCCACCGGCGCCCATGCCACCCATCGGCGGCATCATTCCCATGCCGCCCATCCCACCGCGGCCGGTCGCAGCACCTCCGGCACTGGCACCGGAGGATCCGCCCGTGGCGTGCGACAGCGACGTCGCCGCTGTGCGGCTGGTCGCCGACGACTGGTCGACCGACCCGCCCGACACCGTGCGCCCGGTCGCCGGACCCGCCGGCGCCTCGGCCTTGGCGGCCGACCCGGAACCTGCCCCGGAACCCGACGACTGCTGCGGGGCGTGCGAGGTGGTCGTCGGCGTCGACGACGGTGTGGGCGAGGAGCTCGACGGGCTAAAAGTACTCGACGGCGACGGGGAACTCGACGCCGACGTCGACGAGCTCCCACCGCTGCGGGCGCCCATGCGCTGCTTGGCCTCCTCGACCATCGAGCGCAGCTCGGATCGCGAGATGCCGCCGCTGTTGCCGGCCGACGACGTCTGCGTCGAGGTGGACGCCGGGGTCGCGCCCAACCCCGAGACCACCGACCCCGGCATACCGGACATGCCGACAGCCTGACCCATCCCGGAGCTGGCGAGGCTGCCCAGAATCCCGGCCGGGTTGGGGGCCATGCCCGACATCGCGGGAGTCATCGCCGCAGGCAGGGTGGGGGCACTGGCCGATGACACGGAAGTGGCGACGTCGGCGGCAGAATCCTCGACGGATCTCTCGCCGGCGGACGCTGCGTCCGTGTCCTCCTCGGCGTCCAGCGCCTCGGAGCGCTCAGTGGACTCGTAGTCCTCACCCTCGCCGAGCGGGCTGTCGGAGGTGATGTCCCCGAGCATCTGTGCGGCGGTGCTCAGCAGCACCTCGCTGGACTGGTCACCCGCGACACCGGCCGCCAGAGCCGCGGTCGGGGATGAGGCCGCAGCTGCTGCGGCCTGCTGCTCGGCAGCCGCTGCTTGCAGTCCGGGCAGGGCGAAGTCGTTGACTGCCGATCGAATGGTCTCCCCGTCGGCGTTGACGGCCTCCACAGCGCGCTGCAGGGCCACGATGTGCTCCTCGTCGCCGTCGATGGTGCCCGGCTCCAGGGTCGGTAGGCGGATACCCTCCAGCGCGGCGACAGCGTCGGCGAGTTCCGAGCTAACCAGGATCGTGGTGGGGTCCACTGCATAATCTTCCACGCCGGTGACCTGCGTGGCGGCAGTTGCGGCGTTCAGGGCGTCGTCCAGACCGGGCACGGGCGACCATCTCCTCTACGAGTGGGTTGTACATCTGCTACTGGTACAGGTCCACCCTACTGGGAGGTGGCATGCAAAAACCACGCTAGACGACACGTCCAGCGTGGTTTTCGTCTAGTACAACCAGCGGCGATCTATTCGGCCAGTTCGGTTCCTCGGATCGGGTGCAGCCGCTCGATCTCATCGCGCAGTGCAGCGTGGCCCTCGGCGTCGCCAAGGGAGTCGACGACCGATCGGGCGTGGTCACGTAGGCGGTAGAACTCCTTTTCCCACAGGTCGAATGCCGCCATGATCGCGCCGTTGACCAGAGTTCCCGTGTTGCTCAGGGGAATCTGGTCAGGATCGGCGTACCCGGGGCTGATCGACAGCGAGAACAGCTTGCGTCGGTGGCAGATCACCACGATGCCGGCTCGATCCGGATCCGGGTCGTCGGCACCCACCCCCACCGCCATCGCCCAGGCGTAGGCGTCGATCGTCTCGCTGGCCCGGGCGCGGGCGGTGATCTTGCGGATCTCGTCGTACACGGTTTCAGCCATGGCGCTCTCCTGTCGTGTCCACCCCATCAGCGGGGATGTCTGCTGTGCTGTACGTATCTGGGGCAAGCCGGCTACTAACGACCGGCCAGGCTACTGCTCCTATTGTGGCATTGCGCTGCGCCGTTCGCGGCATGCACGGGCGGCCTGCGGCGTAACTTCCCATCGCGGCCAGACCCGCGGCGTCCGCCAGGTCGTCGGCAGAGGACTCGCGGGCCCCCTGGCCGGTGAGCACGTCGGCACCGAACGCCGCAGCGATCGCCATCTTCATCGACGACTTCGACGCGGTGCCTTTGCCGGTGACGAACTTCTTCAGCGCCGCCGGGGCAACCTCGGCGACCGGGTAGCGCCGCGCCAGCGTCGCGACCACCATCCACCACACACCGGCACGGCGGTGGGCCGAACTGTCGGTGCTCCCGGTGTTGAAGTAGGCCGACTCGATGACCACCAGGGCGGGCTGGCAACGGTCGACCAGCTCGATGATGCGTGCAGCGAGGTCCCAGGCGCGCGCGGCGTGGTCCTGAAGCGGATCTTTCCGTGTCCCCGTGCTGGTGACCGCGCGGGTGAACACCTCGCCGCGCTCGACGTCGAGCGCGGCGACACCGGTGGAGGTCAGCGACAGGTCGATTCCAACGACGAAGACCACAGGGGTCACCTCACCAGCGGCGGGTGAACGCACGAAGCCTGCGCATGGGCCGGGCTCCGCCGTGGTGGGCCGGGCACTGCGGTCGCGTTGCAGGACGGGACACGGCAAAGCGCCCGGCTGCGGTGAACACGGCGGCGTTGGCGCGACGGGGGTTGGACCGTGCGGGGATGCGCATGTTCGTCGCCGGCACTAGGCCAGGATCTCGATGTGGGCGGTGGACGCGGCGAGGGTGGAGTCACCGGTGCGCTTCTCGACCAGGTCTCCGGAGGTCGGGTCCACCTCGGAGGTCGGCGGTACGAGCACGTCGATCTCCGGGGTGTCCAGGTCAGAGTCTATGTCGTACTGCGCGCCCGGCACCGATCCACGCCAGTTGTTGCAGGTCAGGATGCGGCGGTTGGCGTCGTGGCCCAGCGGGTAGCAGAACACGTTGTCGTCCTTGAACGTCGACTGGATTCCGTTCATGACCTTCGACTGCTCAGCGGAGACGACCAGCGCGGCGCCCTGGGGGAGTTCCTGACCGTTGTTGTTCCTGACCGCAGACTCGGGAACACCGGACAGCCAGATCATCGCGTCGTCGATCGGGTAGGACTCGACCTCGTCGTTGAGCACCGGGCCGTAGTGGGCGTCGTACTTGCCGGGAGCCCCGTCGGTGATGGGCTGAACCTTCAGCGTCTCCGAGCCGGCCTCGGACTTACCCAGCGACAGGCGAACCTGCAGCTCGGCTTGCTTGCCGGCCTCCTTGCGCATCTTCTTCTGGGCGTCGACGACGATCTTGTTGATCCCCGCGGCGTCGCTGAGGTCCAGCAGGACCGGGTGGGTCAGGGACCCGGAAACCTCGATGGCGTACTGGCCGACGGAGATTCCGTTGTAGCTGGTGAACACCAGCATGTCCGACTCGCCGGACCCCTCGGAGCCGGGGCGGCGGTCGGAGTGGATGTGGACCGACTTCAGGGTCGGCTCCTCACCTTTGCCGGTGAACGCGGTAACCTTGGCGGCCTTCAGGGCGAGGGCGAACTCGTCGGACGCGGCGACAATCTGTCCTGACATGGTGGGTGTGGCTCCTTTGGGAAGCGGGGAATGGGCTGTGGCGGACTAATGACCACGTTGGTCAGTAGAATAGGTACATCATAGCAATGCTCCCCGAGGCTGCTGGGCAGTCCCGGGGAGCGCGGTGGGGGCGTCGGTGCGACTAGACCGCCGGGGTACTGCTCGACAAGCCGTCGCGGTAGTCCGACCGAACGAGGGACCCGGCTGCCTTGATCTGGTCCAGCAGACCCTTCGACCGTGCAGGATCGAAGCCGCGCAGCTGGGTGATCTCGCCGCCGCGCTCCAGCAGCGCCACCGAGCGCCCCGGAAGCGTGGCGACCTTGTCGGATGCCACCGCGGTGGGCCGACCCGAGGTACCGCGCAGGGAGACTGCGTAACTGAACTGCGCGCGTGCGTCCCCCAGGTCGGGGTGCTGCCCGGCGAGCAGCAAGTGGATACCCAGGCTGCGGCCCAAGGCGGCCACCTTGCCGATTACCTTGTTAAGGCCGGGGTGTGTGTGGAGGGCGGCGCCGATCTCATCGACAACGAGGAAGATGTCGGAAATCGGCGTCATGTCCGCCCGGCTCCGGGCCTTCTCGTTGTAGTCGCGGTAGCCGCCGACAACGCCGGCCTCCTGCAGCAAGCGGGAGCGGATGCTGATCAGGCTCTCCACTTGCTCGCGGACCCACTCGACCGGGTTTTCGCTGGCGTCGAGGTTGCTGAACATCACGCGGGTGTGCGGCAGGTTCTCGAACCCGTCGAACGTGGATCCACCTTTGAAGTCGGCCAGCACAAAGTGCACCCGCGTCGGGGAGTGGGTCGCGGCCAGGGCGGTGACCCAGTTGCGCAGCAGGCTGGACTTGCCGGTTCCGGCGTCACCGTCGAGCAGACCATGCGGGCCGACCCCGCCAACGGCGCCCTCGACAGGATCGAGGTACACCGTCTCGCCGGTGGCGACGTTGTCGTCGTCAACGACGAGACCGGCAGGGAACGTCAGGGCGTCGGAGTCCTCGTTGGACGCCCACCGCGCGGCGATGTCATCCGGCGCACCGACGAACGAGTCGATCAGCGAGGGCCCCTCGGTGACGTCTTCAATAGCGGGGGACGTGTCGTTCTTCTGGCTCCGGTTCTTGCTGAAACGGTCGAACACGATTGAAGTCTCGCTTTCCTCGAAGGGTAAGCCCGCACCACTGGCGGACTACCGGTGTCATGGGGGGACCTGACCGTACTACACCATTCTGGTCATTACGACCCTTTTAACATGTACGCCATACGGCGCCGCCGAGAGACAGTGCTCCTACCTGCACCCGAAGCCGATATTACTTCCAACTACGCCGTGACGAATCTGGTCGCACACCATCTACGTGTACAGTGAACGGTAATTCACCCAGCTTCCCCGAACTTCCCGAAGTTTCACCCAACAACCCCGGAGACACCATGACCACGAACCTTCCCGAGACACTGAGCACCGAGGTCGTCTCCGAGCTCACGGGGCTGTCCACCCGCGCCCTGAAGCCGAAGGACGGCGCCGCGATGACCATCCAAGCGCCCGACGGCAGTCCGGTACGACCGGCGAGAACCACGGGCAAGTTGCTGTGGCCCACCCGCCGGATCATCGAGGCGCTGAGCCTGACACCCGCCGAGGCTGCCGAGGCCATAGCCGCTGCCGAGCGCCACATCGACACACGCAAGGCCGCGCTGCGTGCAGAACGCAAGCGTGCCCGCGCATAGAAGAACCCGGCCGCACTGCCATGCGACCGGGGGCAACAAGATCGAGAACCCACCGCGAACTTGCACCCTGGAGTGTACCCCATGACTGACCAGCCCGACCAGGACCACAGCGTCGCTGAACGCGAGTCCGCGCCTGCCGCCGAGCAGGTCACCGCACTACTGGCCGCCGGCAACGCCGACACGCTCACCACCACACGGCAGGCGGCTGCGGACTACATCGGCCCGCTGGTCGCCGCCGGACTGCCGGTCATCCCCCTGGTACCGGGGGAGAAGCGCCCCGCCCTGCTGTCCAACTGGCAGCGCACCCCGGTCACCACCGAAGCCTGGTCCGGTTGGCTCGATGCCGCTTTCTCGCAGCACTCGACCGGCACACCGGCACTTGGCATCGGGCTGCGCGCCGGCAACCGGATGATCGTCGCCGACGCCGACACCCCCGAAGAGGTCGACGCTCTGCAGGCCTTCCTGCGCGAGCGCGGGCTGCCCGATGCCGGTCCGACCGTCTCTACCCCGGGAACTGCCGACGGCACACACCACGGGGGCGGGCACTGGTGGTTCGTGCTGCCCGACACCGACCCGATCCCCGCCGGGCTACCTGGCGTCCTCGCCGTCGACGCGTCCGGGCGCACCGGTCGGGCCGCCCAGGAGCCGACGTTCGACCTGTTCCTGCACTCGAAGCAGGCCGCCCTGCCGCCCACCCTGCGTGACGGCGGAGCCTACCAACTCACCGGCGCGGTGCACCCGCTGCCCGGCGGCGTGCTCGCCTGGCTGCGCGAACAGGGCATCGCCGCGAGGGCGGCCAACACCGCCGCAGCAACGCGGCGCGCCGAGCGTGCCTCCGCCCAGGCCAACCCCGCCCTGGAAGCCTGGGAGGACGAGCACGACTGGACGGACCTGCTCACCCCGGCAGGCTGGACCGAGACCGGCACCGACGCCGGCTGCGGATGCCCGCAGTTCCGCCACCCCGAGGCTTCCAGCGCGAAGTCCGCCACCGCCCACGACTGCTCCCGAGGCATGTACCTGCACCTGTGGTCCACCAGCTGCAGAGCCCTGGAGGCCGGCAGCTGGTCCAAGCTGTACGTCGACGCTGCGCTGCGCCACGGCGGCTCCTACGCGGCGGCCGCCCAGGCTGCGGGTCTGCCCAGCAAGCCCACCGCAGCGGTGCCGGGCCTGAACCTGAAGGCCAGGATGGCGGAGATCACCCAGGCCGCAGGCCAGGGTGCACAGGCAGGGCGGATCGAGCAGGCGGTGGGTCAGCCCGGACACGAGCAGCCCACGGCGATGTTCGACGAGACCGCCTACCCGCTGGGACACCCCAACGACCCGGAACTGTTGGAGCGCATCTTCGGCTACAGCGATGCCACCCGCGAGCTCTACCACACCGCCCGGTCGCGCACGCTGTACAACGCCCCGGTCGGCCTGCTGCTCGGCGAGCTGGTGCGCGTCGCCGAGACCTCCGGCGTCGGCACAGGCTACGTCACCGACGGCAAACTGGTGCGGTTGTCCACCTACGTGATCGTCGCCGCCAATTCCGGCTCCGGAAAGTCGGTGGTGATGCGTGGCAACGCCGGCATGCGCCGCCGCGGTTTCCAGGGCAACCTCGGTGACGTCGGATCAGGTGTCGAGCGTGGCTCGGTGGCCTCCGGCCAGGCCGTGGTCGACATGCTGGTCGAAGACGTCATGGAAACCGACGACGCCGGCGAGCCGACCGGCAAGAAGATCGTGGCAATGCGCGACCCGGCCGTGGCCACCGTGCAAGTCGACGAAATCGCCTCGCTGCTGGCCAACAAGGGCACCTCCGAGCACCTGACCGACACGCTGCTGACCGCCTGGTCCGGCGACCAGATCGGCGAGCGCTCGCGCACCCACCAGCGCCGGCAGACCACGGGGCCCTACCTGCTCAACATGGTCGGCGGAATCCAGCCCGCCCGTGCCGGGGTCCTGGTGGGCCGCGAGGCCACCGCGTCGGGCCTGGCCCAGCGGCTGTTCCTGTGCAGCGTGGCCGACCCGTGGTTCCGCGGGCTGCGCACCGGTGCCATCATCGAGCGCATCGCCCACGGCAACCCGGGCGCGCTTGCACCGATCCCGGTGAACGCGAAAGTGGAGATGCCGGACGCCTCGTGGGAAGCCCTGGCCGAAGACCAGTTCGCCGCGGCGGAGGAGAGCCGCGCCCCTGGCGACGGGCACCTGCTGATGGTGCGTATGCGCATGGCCGCACTGACAGCGCTGTGGCACGGTTCGACCACGGTCACCGGCGCGCTCTGGCAGTGGTCGGCGCACCTGATGGAGCACCACCTACGTACGCGGGCGGCGGTGACCCGCGGCGCCGAGACGGCCGCCCAGGACGAGGCGGACGAGGGGGAGCGCCGCCGGGAGAATGCCCGACTTGAAGCGCGGGACGCGGCGGCGGACGTTACCGCCGAGGTCGCCGCCGCCCTGCTGGAGAAGCTCCCCGCCGAGGGGGTCACGGGCGGCAAGTGGCGGGCGAACCTGTCTCGCGGCCGTCGCCGGTTCTTCGACACGGCTGTCACGGAACTGTTGAACAGTGGTCAAGTTGTGGGTGAGCCGGCGGGCACTGGCGGGGTCCGGTACCGCCGAGTTGGCGGCTAACGTTGGCGCGTTGGCGGCCAGGGTTGGCGGCCGCCAACGCGCTCTGAACTGCGAAAACACCTAACGTTGGCGGGTTGGCGGGTTGGCGCTAGGGGGCCCTCCGCGCCAACCCTCCGCCGCGCTCAGTTCTCCCTATAAAATACCAGCTCACCTGCATAAATAGCCTATTAGTTATTAAAATATATATAACTTATTACTTTCGTTAGTACTATATAGAACACTTGAAGCCGGAAGCGGCGGCGGGTTGGCGCGAACGGGCGACACCCCCCGCCAACCCCGCCAACCCGCCAACGTTAGCCCAAAAACACCCTCTGAACTGTACGTTTAGGGTTGGCGCCACCCGCCAACGCTAGCGCCAACCCTGCCGCCAACCCTGGCCGCCAACCAGCCGCGAATCGTGGCAATTTGCGGACATAGCGCCGGTTCAGGAGCCATTTTGGTCGGAGCCAATCCCCGTGGAGACCCTGCGGCGGACGACCTCCCGCGCCAACCTCGGCGGGGCCAGCGAGCCAGCCGCGGCGAGCACCACCGCGGCCCAGCAGCGGCGGAACGGAGAAGATCGCGCCGTACGCCCGTTTGCGGCGATGAAACCGCCAAACCACACTCAGGTACCTAAACGCCGTAAAAATACGCGAGCGGCGCTGTCGGTAGCGATTCCGTCGATCCCTGGGGAGTACCGTCGGACAACCCTGCCGCCAGGGTGACACTACAGACGGGAAACTACGGCTACTTGCCAGTGTGGTTGGTGTAGCCTTCTTCCCATGATCGAGACAACCGAAGTTCGCGCCCCCAGCCCGCCCAGCGAGAACCCCGAGCACGTCGGGGATCACCGCAGCAAGCATCCCGCTGCGGGGTCGCCCAGCGAACCAGCCAAGGGGACACGGGAACTGCGGGAGGGGTGTCGGTGATGGGCGAGTTCATCGCGGGGATCTTCCTGGACCTGACCACCCTGTCGGCCGTTGCTGCAGGCCTCGCGGCTGTCGTGTGGGCTGCAGCCCGGCTACCGGCGGGGCCGGGCACCGCAGCGGCGCTGGGGTGGCGCACGCTGTGCTGGTCGCCGGTCGCCGTGGCGATCGTTGCGGCCGGCTGGCTCGGTGTAGCCGCCGCTGGCCCGGTGGGCCCATGGTGGGCGCTGGGCACGGCGGCGGTGATGGCAGCCGAAGGAGCCGCGGCGTCGGCACTGGTAACGATGGCCGTGCGCTGGGCCCGATCGCGGCCGCATCCGACCTCGCCGGAAGCCGGGACCGGCAACTAGCCGCTGGCCGGATATGCGACACTTGCGTGCGCGTGTTCGACCAGAAGGGCGATCTGCTCGAACAGGTAGTCCGCGTCACTGGTGAGGTCGTCGACCCGCTCGGCGTAGTGGGCGGCCAGGTCGCTGGCCTCGTCATCGCTTCTTGCAGCGTGCATCGCGTCATCGACGGCGGCGGTGATTTCTGCGCATTCTCCCAGGTGGGAGAGCACGGATACTACAAGGTGACGGGGGAGCGTGAGGGTGAGTCCGTGTGTGGAGGGAACGTCGGCGGTGAGGGTAGGGGAAGTGGGCGTCATGGTTCCTTTCGCTGATCCAGCAGTGTCGCAGATGGGCGGGCTGTGGCGGCCTGGAGCGAAGTATATCGAACAACTGATCGAACGCAAGGATCGGCCTCGCTCGGCACGGTCGGACTCTACAATCCAGCCCGGACATGGATTCGCGATCGAGCACCCGCCGCAGGTCACTTGACCCCCGAACAGGGGGACGTGATGGGCAGACACACTCGCCGCCGCGCGACCAGATCGACTAGTGCCCTGGCGACACGAACACTAGGGACAGATGTACTACTTGCCAGGATGGTTGGTATCTGCGAGACTGTGCCCATGAACTACCCAGCCACCCATCACGACTTGGTGATCGTCGGAACGCCACTTGATGAAGGAGACCTCTGATGACTGACGCAACCCCCATGACCAACGACGACCGGCGTAGTGCCCGACTGTGGGCGGAGAAGGTAGACCCGGCGGAGGTTAACCCCGGCTACATCGGTACGCCGCGCGACATCTATAACGCTGCCCGCGTGATCCTCGCTACCGTCCCCGCCCCACCTGCAACCCTCGCCGACGAACTGCGAGAGTGGGCCAGGTCCACCCCGGAGGAGGGCGCGCACTGGGACGAATGGGACGACTTCAACGCCCTCGCTGATCGTGCGGAAGCCGTCGAGAAGCACAACGAAGAAGTGGTAGGGATCGTCGACGACCTCACCGAGCAGCGCGACGAGGCCCGCGCTGAGGTGGAGCGGCTGACGGCCTCACTGAATCGTCAGTGCACTACAGCGACGCCCTCAGTGCACAACACTGACGTCCTCACTGTATCGAGTGACACCCTGCCCGACCGCGCCGAGGTAGGGAGTCTGACCAGCGGGCGAACTGTTAGGGAATCCCGAACAGTTGCCCTGCCCGACCCCGCCGACGTGCCGAAGGGCGAGCCGTGGCTGGTAACTGTGTCAGGGGCCCAAGGGATCGGGTTTCGGCACGGGGACACCATGTACGCGTGGGGCGTCGCATACGAGGACGGCATCGACGGTGAGGATGACAGCTCCATCACCCTCGTCTCCCGCCTGGTCCCGGACGTGCGCCGCGTGATCGACCGGCCCGAAGACCTCGACAAGCTGCCCGTGGGAAGCATCGTGATCGACATGCAGGGGGACGCCTGGCAGGTCGACGAGGGAGCGCAGTGGAATCCGGCGATGTACTCCCAGCAGACGGACAAAGAAAACTCACAGAGCATGGTTGCCGGCCACCTCACCGTGACCGTGATCCACGAACCGGAGGTGACGGCATGACCGACCGCCCCGACATCGCTCTCCTCAACGACAAGCAACTCGCCAGCATCCGCGCCGACCTCCGCGACATGCAGGCCAAGCAGAAGTGGGCCGACATCACCAACGGTGACATCGAACGCCTCCACTACCTTGCTCTCACTATCGACCCGGAGAGCCGCCCCGGACGAGGTCACGACTGCCGGTGGATGTGGAGCAACGGAGAGGTCATTATCGGCGGCAACGTCGATGTGTACGGCAACGGCGAGGAGCCCCTGTACTGCGTCCCCGAGCCAGACGACTGGTGGCGCACCGCCGACAACGAGGAGTACGAACCATGACCCGCATCAACGACGTGGCGAAGATCATGTATGACCAGATGACCCAAATGGGGCAGCAGCCGACGGTCAACGACATCGCCCGCGCCCTGGACGCTGCCGGGCACCTCCTGCCCGACCTGCCCGAGCCGACATTCGTCACCGGGAGCACGGTCGTGTGGAAGAACGACGGCGACGAAGTGTTCCTTGAGAACGGAGAAATCAGCATCGCGTCCGCCATCCGCTCACCGGAACGAACGCAGCGTCTCGCCCTCGCCATGCTCGCCGCCGCTGACTACGCCGAAAGGAACCAGGAATGAGCAACATCGCCCGCGCCACGCTCGTCATCAACGAGACCTACGCCGACGAGTACGTGAAGATGCACATGACACCGCCGAAGGTAGCTGCTGCTCTGGATGACGCAGGCTGCCTCGCCCCCGACCTGCAGATCATCCGCACGCCCGCCGAACTCGAAGCCCTCGACCCGGACACGCTGGTAGAGAAGCCCGGGACGGTGACCCGAACAGCCCGCCAGGCGATCAACGTCGCTGGACACTGGGGTGTAGGTGCCGTCCTCCCCGCCGTGGTGGTAGCCACCGGATCGCACGTCCGCGCCTGCCGGGAAGCACTCGAAGGAGGCGCGGAGTGAGCTTCTGCGGGCCGAAGTTCCTCCGCAACCGAGCCAACCGCGCCGCACAGTCAGCTACCGCCGAGTGGCTGTTCCGCATCGTGTTCATCGGCGGCGTGTACATCCACATCGGAAAGCAGGGCGACCACTCCAAGGCCCGAAGCCTTGCCCCTGAGATCAAAGACCTACTCGACAAGGAGACCCCATGACCAGACGCGAGCGCATCGAGCAGGCACTCCGAGAGAACGGCGCCGACGAACACGGCGAGACCAACATCCACTCATGGCGGTGCGGCTACCCCAACGTCTACGGCCCGTGCGGGTGCTTCGCCAGCCTCGTCGATGACCTAGAACACGCAGTAGAAGGGACCACCCCATGACCCCCGAAGAAGCGCAGTACCTCGAACCCGGCACAACCCCCGGACCGTGGACGGTTACGTCCTCTAGCGTGGTGTATCTGTAACTGCTGGTGACCACCCCGTCAACGACGACGGTGACCATCGCAGGTAC
>NZ_JBQSYJ010000025.1:0-30660 GCF_052379185.1 Corynebacterium sp. AOP12-C2-36
ACATTAAGTGCTCTTCGCGATTCACAGCACGTTGATCCGGTCGCGGAGTTGCCCGGAATGGATCAGCGACCTCAAGATGTAATGGTCCAGATTTCGGCAACCCAATGCGATCCCGCGCAAGTGCTCCACCCTGCCATTGACCGCTTCGACGGGCCCGTTCGACACTCCGACATCGAAATACGCCAGGATATCGGCCCGACGTCACCACAACGTGCGCCCGAACTGTGCCAACTCTTCCAACCCCTTCGGGAGCCCCCTGCGCAGCGTGTCGATCAACCCGGCCATCAACTTCTTGCCCCGTGACTTGCCCGGATGGCCGTACGCGGCAACGACATTTCCTGGCAGAAACCCCAGGTGACCTGCAAAGCAACGTAGTCATCGTCAGTGGCCCACAGCAGATCCAACCGCTGTTTCTGCCGCTCGGTCAGATAGTTCGTCCTGGCCATCAGGCTACGGCGGTGCTTGTACAACGGGTCAACCTTGCGTCCGCGCCGACCAGTCGTCTCTCGTTGCAGGTGCTGCCGACGCCCGGTGAGCTTCTCGGCGGCCAGGTGCACCACGTGAAATGGGTCCATCACCTTCGTCGCTGCGGACAGGGCGTGGTCCACGGCGGTGGCGTAGTCGGCGAAACCGTTCATCGTCACCAACTGAACCGACTCGCGGAATGCTTCGCGGCGTTGTGCTGCAACCAGGTTCGTAGAAGCTCGGCACCTGCGACCTGGGCGCATATCAATCAGCCGCGCTGGACCTCGCCCATCGACCAGCGGGGTCAGATCCACCAGCACCGTAACCATCGAGGAGGGATCGCCCGGACGGCGGGTGTGTTTCCACACGTGCTCATCGCCCCCTAGTATCCGCACGTCAGCGAGGTGATCGCCGGAGTCGTAGACAAGGTTGCGGCACGCCTGGCCCGCGATCTTGTTGACCAACTGCCACCCGACACCTAGGGCTTTCGCAGTCGCTGAGAGAGTCATGCGGTCGATGGCCAGGCATTGCACAATCCAGCGAGTCACCCGGTGGGCCAGTTTCGCCCCATCGTCAGAACACGCCAGTGAAGCCTGGAAAATCTTCCGGCCGCAGGCATCGTTGGCGCAAGTGAACCGCGGAACACGGACGTGAAGCCTCGTCGGGAAGCCGACTACCGGCAGGTCCACCAGTGCCGAGAGACGTGATCTCGCAGTACACCCGGCTATTCGCAGTCAGGGCACTAATCGTCGACGGCCATCGGAGCTGCGTCGATGACGGTGAACGGGCCGGCGTCCGAGGCGTCCGTGATGGTCAATCCTTTTCTCAGCGGTGCGGCAGATGGTGTCAGCGACGAGGTTGCCAGTAGTGTGCACTTCTAGGGTCCTGGTTCCGCTCGGATGATGGCTTCGCAACTCTCATCTTGTACCGGCAAGGGCCTCTGTATGTTGTGCCACACCGCAGCAGCCCCGCCCTCATCTATTCACTCCGTATCGCGAAGAGCCACTAATTCGATGAAACTTAGGAACAGTGGCTAATTATACAGCTGAGGACGCTGACCTCATTTCATTCACCCACCAAAGGGAAATCCGCTTCGCCTCAGGATATTATCCTAACCGCACCAGATACGGGAGATTTTACGATACTTAAATACGTCCATGTCAGACCGAGAATTATACTGACTGCCTTGAGGATGAGAATGTGAAGATCTCGAATTTCTATAAACTCGAGAGGGCGGGATGCTGATACCGCTTTCCAGTTTAAATCAATGAAAGCGTCAAAAGGTAGATACATAGAAGAGAAGATACTGAAGAGAAATCCGAAGATCGCGGCTGGACAAAATCGCGTGACAGCACTGCGACCTTGAGCAACTATTGTTTGCCTTTCCGATTCGCAGAGGGCGTATATACCCCCCATCCCATCATCTTTGCGATTCACCAGAACGGCCCTCATCGACAGGCATTCCAGAAAAGAAACCGCGATATACGGGAGCGGGATTAGGAGATTTATTATTACAGAAAGAGAAGTAGTAGTCACACCCCAGTCGACCAAAGAACTGCTGACAAATATCATCGCAGCCGGACCAAATAGAACTAAACCAAATTTCGTAGATTTTTGGGTAATGTTAAAAAATAATGTACTGCGCTCTGAATATGTATATAAAGGGCCCTTGCGCGAGCTGATGAACCGCCTCTCACTCAGGCCCATCCACACACTCTTGTCTGAACGTACGCAAAACTTCAATATCCCCCGCGGACGATTCACTACATATGACTCGCCGATCGATTCTTTGATATTATTCAGATCCCTCTCCATTCCGAGATGGAAACTACCCTCGAAGCCTCGTCATCCTTCGTCAGTACTCAGCGCAGCAACAAACGCTTCTTGTGGGACCGAGACTGACCCGATGGACTTCATGCGCTTCTTGCCTTCCTTCTGCTTCTCCAGCAGCTTCTTCTTGCGGGAGATGTCACCACCGTAGCATTTGGAAAGCACATCTTTACGCAGAGCGCGGATATTCTCACGCGCGATCACCTTCGAGCCGATCGCCGCCTGCACGGGCACCTCGAACTGCTGGCGCGGGATGAGCTCCTTCAGTTTCTTCGTCATCTTGTTGCCGTAGTGCAGCGAGTGGTCCCGGTGCACGATCGCGCTGAACGCATCCACCGGCTCCCCCTGCAGCAGGATGTCAACCTTCACGAGATCAGCTTCCTGCTCGCCATTCTCCTCGTAGTTCAGCGACGCATAGCCCTTCGTCCTGGACTTCAGCATGTCGAAGAAGTCAAACACGATCTCGCCCAGCGGCATACGGTAGCGCAGCTCCACACGGTCCGTCGACAGGAAGTCCATGTTCTTCATCTGTCCGCGCTTGGACTGGCACAGCTCCATCGTCCCGCCCAGGAACTCCTCCGGCACGATCACGGTGAGGTCCACCATGGGTTCCCAGATCTCCTTGAGCTTGCCTTCCGGCCAGTCAGACGGGTTCTGGACGTGCATCTCCGTGCCGTCCTCTCCCACCACCCGGTAGACCACCGACGGCGCCGTAGAGATCAGGTCCAGGTCGAACTCGCGCTCCAGGCGGTCACGCGTGATCTCCATGTGCAGCAGTCCCAGGAAGCCACAGCGGAAACCGAATCCCAGTGCAGTGGAGGTCTCCGGCTCGAAGGTCAGGGAGGCATCGTTCAGCTGCAGCTTCTCGATCGCCTCACGCAGCTCCGGGTACTGGTTCGCAGAGATCGGGAACAGACCCGAGTAGACCATCGGCGTCGGCTCGCGGTAACCCGTCAGCGGCTCCGTTGCCCCGTTTACGGCCCAGGTGACCGTGTCACCCACCTTCGACTGGCGGACGTCCTTCGCGCCGGTGATGATGTAGCCCACCTCGCCCACACCGAGGCCCTTGGCCTTCTCCGGCTTCGGGGAGATGATGCCGACCTCCTGCGCCTCGTGTGAGGCACCGGTGGACATCATCTGGATCTTCTGGCGCGGCTCCAGCGTCCCGTCCATCATGCGGATGTAGGTGACCACGCCGCGGAAGATGTCGTAGACGGAGTCGAAGATCAACGCGCGTGCCGGTGCGTCCTGATCGCCCTCCGGGGCCGGCACAAGTTCACAGACCTTGTCGATCATGTCCGGGATGCCCTCACCGGTCTTCGCCGAGATCCGCATAACCTCCTCCGGCTCACAGCCGATGATGTTGGCGATCTCCAACGCGTACTTGTCCGGGTCCGCGGCCGGCAGGTCGATCTTGTTCAGGACCGGGATGATCTCCAGGTCCTTCTCCATCGCCAGGTACAGGTTCGCCAGCGTCTGCGCCTCGATGCCCTGGGCGGCGTCCACCAGCAGGATCGCGCCCTCACACGCCTCCAGTGCGCGGGAGACCTCGTAGGTGAAGTCCACGTGACCGGGAGTGTCGATGAGGTGGAGCACCAGCTCCTCATCCTTGTGCGCGCAGGTCTTCGGCACCCACGGCAGACGCACGTTCTGCGCCTTGATCGTGATGCCCCGCTCGCGCTCGATGTCCATGTTGTCCAGGTACTGGTCGCGCATGTCGCGGTCCTCGATGACACCGGACATCTGCAGGATGCGGTCGGCCAGCGTGGACTTGCCGTGGTCGATGTGCGCGATGATGCAGAAGTTCCGGATCCGCGAGGGGTCAGTGAACGTCTCGCGGGCGTAGTTCTTCTGCTTGGGGGCCATGGGTGTCGTCCTCCTGGTGGTTTGATGCCGAACGTGTCGAGCCTACCTTGTCCGGCCCCTGGCTCTGGTGCTGTGATGCCTACGGACCGTGCACCGACGGAGTGCTCGCCGCCGCAGCGGCTTGACCTTACCCTCGGGGTCAACGTCTAGCGTTGGTTCCGGAGGTACCTGATGAGAATCACCGAACTCGCCCGGCTCACCGGCGTCACGGTCAAGGCGGTGCGCTACTACGAGCGCATCGGCCTTCTGAGCCCCACACGCCTCAGCAACGGCTACCGGGACTATGACGACCACGACGTCCGGATCGTCATCGAGATCCGCGAACTCAGCGAGTTCGGCATCGCCCCGAGCAAGGCAGCACCGTTCATCGACTGTCTGGACCTCGGTCACGCCAGCGGCGACGAATGCGTGTCCTCACTCGCGGTCTACCGGGACACCATCGCCGAGCTCGATCGCACCATCGCCTCCCTCACCACCCGTCGGCACAAGCTTCAACGCCGGCTGGACACCAGCGCCGCTGGTACGGAAACTGCATCGCCTCCAGCACCTACCGAAGGAACCACCATGACAGACTTCACCTCACTCCCCCCAGGATCTTCCTGTACCTGAGGACGACGGCGCAGCCACACACCTCCCCGGTACCGCCATGCCGTCCGTCCTCCTACCGACGAGCGGCGACCGCCATGTCGATCTCGCAGATCTCGGCACCGGGAGGACCGTGATCTACCTCTACCCACTGACCGGACGACCTGGCGAAGATCTTCCCGATGGCTGGGACAACATCCCCGGGGCCCGCGGGTGCTCCACCGAAGCGTGTAGCTTCCGCGACCACTTCTCATCGCTACAGGATCTCGGCGTCAACCAGGTCTTTGGTCTCTCCAGCCAGACTCCCGGCTACCAGGACGAGGTCGTATCGCGCCTGGCGCTGCCGTTCGAGATGCTGTCTGATCAGTCCATGTCGCTCGCGGACGAACTACGGTTGCCGACGTTCACCGCACCCGGGCACACGCGCCTCTACTCCCGGCTCACCCTCATCGTCCGCGACGCCGTGATCGAGTACGTCTTCTACCCGATCTTCCCGCCGAACACGCACGCAGAGCAGGTACTGGACTGGCTGCGGAACAACCCGGTCAACGAATAGGAGCGGCCGGCTCTCCGGAGTGCGGGGCTACTCGACCAGAGTCCAGGTCCCGCAGTCTGTGGAGCTGAAAGCGACGTCCGTGGGGGCAATTGTCACGACAGACTGACTCTCCGTCAGCTCGTTGGCGATGATGTCGTCGATTTCCCCGCTGTGCCCCGAGAGTCGCTCCCAGTAGCACATGTTGCTGCTGTCGCTGTTCCTGTAGGTTCCCGGCTGGATGTCGCTCCCGACCAGCTGGGGCCCCGAACCGAAGGTCCCTGCGGATCCGCTCGTGCTCGCCGCAGGCTCTTCCGCAGCGCTTTCCGCTGTCCGGGTCGGCTCTGGCTCGGCCTCGGTGGTTTCCGTGACGGTCGTCGTACGCTCCACTGTCTCCGTGACGGTAGACGTCACAGTGGACGTCACAGCTTCCTCTGCCTCAGACTCACCGCCGCAGGCTGCGATAGACATACAGGTCAGGGCAACGATCGGCACTATAGTTAGTTTTCTCCAAGTCATTTTATGATCATATATCGCACTTCATTGAAACACAGCATCCTGCCAGGCTCATGACCGAGCCCACGACGCCCTGGGCGCAGCCTGGATGCGACTCGTACCGCACGGACCGAACCCACCGCCAACCCCACGCCGAAACCCCTCCCACCTGGCTGTTCGACTGCCCTGCTTCCACGTCCGTCCCCCACGCTAGAGTGGTTCCCATGAGTTCCGCCCGGAATCCCCTGCGCCGCGTCATCGAGCGCTACTTCCACCACAGCGGCCACCTGGACGCGGGCCTGGCCGAGCTGCACGCCAACCTCGGCCTCGACCAGTCGTCCCACACCGAGACCGCGGTGCGCGCCGTCACGGTCACCACACCCACCCAGGACCACGCCCGCCCCGTGATCTACGCCCCCGACATGGACGGACAGGCCGACCCCGGCGAGGTCGTCTGGTACCACGTGCTGCCCAACCGGGAATCCACCCCGGAACTGCGCGCCTGCGTGGTCGTGGGCCGCAACCGCCACACCCTGCTGGGCATGCTGATCAGCTCCAACCCCGAGCACGCCGAGGACGACAACTGGGTGTCCATCGGCGCCGGCCTGTGGGACCCGCGCGGCAACGAGTGCTGGGCCCGGGCCGACCGCACCATCGAGATCCCCGAGGCCTCCATCCAGCGCCGCGGCGTCTCCATGCCCGAACGCCGCTACGAGCGCCTGGCCAACGCCCTGCGCCGCAGCTACGGATGGTCGTGATGACTGACCAACCCACCCTGTTCGACCTGCACGCCCCCGCCTCCGACCTGCCGGACGGCGCCCACCACCGCTCCGCCTGGCTGGACATCGCCCAGCAGCGCTGGATCGTCGCCCAGTACGCCGCGTGGGCCAAGGGCCCCGTCCCGCCGCACTCCCCGCGCATCCACGGCAACCCGATGAGCGTGTCCATGCTCTGCCTCGGCTGGCACTGGACGCCCGGGCACTACACCCGCCGTGCGGTCGACGTGAACAACGCCCCCGTCCTGCCCGTGCCGGACTGGCTGGTGGAACTCGGACGGCGCGCCGTCGTGGAGACGACGGGGGACGCCGCGCTCGCGGCGTCCTACACTCCGGACGTCGCCCTGGTGAACCACTATCACGACGCGGCGAAGATGGGCATGCACCGCGACGCCGACGAGCGCTCCGACGGGCCGGTGGTGTCGCTGTCCATCGGCGACACCTGCCGCTTCCGCTTCGGCAACGCCGAGACCCGCAACCGCCCCTACACCGACCTGTGGCTGGCGTCCGGCGACCTGTTCGTCTTCGGTGGGCCCGCGCGTCAGAACTATCACGGCGTGACCAAGGTGTACCCCAACACCGGGCCCTATGACCTGGAGATCCACGGCCGGCTGAACATCACGCTGCGTCAGACCGGGCTGAAGGGGTAGAAGAATGGAACCGGTGCGTCCGGCGTGGGCCGAGGCGTCCGACCTGCTGCGCGACTACTACGACACCGAGTGGGGCGTGCCCGTCACCGACGAACGCGGCCTGTTCGAACGCATCAGCCTGGAGGCCTTCCAGTCCGGGCTGAGCTGGGCGACGATCCTGGCCAAACGCCCCGCCTTCCGCGCCGCCTTCGCCGGCTTCGACCCGGACACCGTCGCCGACTTCGGCGAGGACCGGGTCGAGGAACTGCTGCAGGACGCCGCGATCGTGCGCAACGCCCGCAAGATCCGGGCCACGGTCACCAACGCGCGGGCCACCGTCGCCCTGCGCGGACGCCACGGGCCCGGCACCGGACTGGCAGAGTTCGTATGGTCCTTCCGTCCTGCGCGCACCCCGGTGCCGCAGCGCGCCGAGGATGTGCCGACGACCTCGCCGGAGTCCGTGGCGCTGTCGAAGGCGTTGAAGAAGGAGGGCTTCGTGTTCGTGGGGCCCACCACCATGTTCGCACTGATGGAGGCCGTGGGCATCGTGGACACCCACCTGGTGGGCACGCACCGCCGCGGGTGTTCGGGACTGTGGAACGAACACGGCGAAAAGGCCGGAGATCCCTGGTAGCCACGTGTACTATCGTCTGCAAAACAGAAAGGCAGGCGAACACACGATGACATCCGGCATGACACCCTTCGAGGCCCTCGAGATCGAGCTGTGGAGCCTGCGCAACGCGCGTGAACGCCACGCCACCGTGCCCGTGCTGCTGGACTTCGCCGTGCGCCAACGCGACCTGCCACTGGCCGACGCCATCGAGGCGACGATGCAGATCTTCCGCCGCTACCGCTCGCGCTACCGGCACAACGCCACCGACACCGCGCGCACCGCCCGTCTCGTCCCGGAAATCGAGGCCTACTCCAACGGCTACCGAGCCGCCGACGGTGCCGCGCGGGTCTCCCTGTCGGAGACCTACGTGCTGGACATCGACCTCATCGCCGACATCGAGGACTCCGGCTACCGGCAGGGCGGGACCACCCCCCTGGATACCGCGGAGGTGTGGCCCACGCTGCTGGAGAAGCTGCGCGGCATCGGCATGGTCGTGGAGATGCAGGACGATCCCGTGCAGGTCGAACGCACCGGCCCCTTCACCCTCAACGTGCACACCGCCCTGCCGGGCTCCGTCCCGCCGGTGGAGCTGGACACCGCCTCCGCCTGGTACGTGCTGCGCCTGGCCCGGGAGTTGGGCGGGCCGGGGGCGCCGGAGTCCCTGGCGGTGGTCGCCGAGGTGCTGGGGCACATCTTCCTGGCCCATGCCCCGCAGGTGTGGTCGGATCCGCGGACCTGGTCGGACAGTGCGATGCCGTGGCCGCCGGACATGCCGACCACGAGCCACTGGTGGCTGCCGTCGCGTCTGGTGGACCCGGACCTGATGACCAGCCGGCACTTCACCGAGGTCCAGGCGCAGGAGGCGATGACCGCCGGCATGGTGGCCATCGCCCGGGCCGGACTGATCCCCTACCTGCCGGACTCCGGCCTGCTGGGCTCGGTGGACCGGCTGCCGAAGGAGTTCCGGTGGCGCGCGGTGATGGACGCCGCCGCGGAGATCGAGGCCCTGTTGACCGGGGCGATGCCGCAGCGCATGGTGTACCCGCCGGCGGACGACCGGCGTACCCGCGACCTGAACGAGCCGTGAGGTGCGTGAGCTGAACGGACTGGAATGATGGTTGCCGCTGATTTCGGCGGTCCGCGGTGAACTGGTAGTGTTCGTCAGGTTGACCCGCGACCACTCGCGGCGTGTGCACCGCAACCGGCAGGACCTTGGGCTGGTTGTCAGAGACCGTGTGCACGGCTCACCCGGGTGGAAGTGGCGAACGATCACCGATTCACCGTTCAGAAAGAGGTAAGCCCCATGGCTAACATCAAGCAGCAGAAGAAGCGCGTCCTCACCAACGAGGCCGCCCGCCAGCGCAACCAGGCCGTCCGCTCCCGCCTGCGTACCGAGACCCGCAAGTTCGAGTCCGCGATCGCCGCCGGCGACAAGGAAGCCGCCACCGCACAGCTGCGCGCCACCAGCCGCCTGTACGACAAGGCCGCCACCAAGGGCGTCATCCACAAGAACAACGCCGCGAACAAGAAGTCCGGCCTGGCTGCCCAGCTGAACAAGCTCGAGGGCTAGTCAGCGCTTTTCGCGCACGCCGTCAACCCCGCTCCCGGTTCACACCGGAGGCGGGGTTTTCTGCTGTGCTGGTGCGGCTCTGCCGGGGTCAGTCCTCGAAACTGACGTAGCAGATACCGGACTGTCGGTTTACGAAGATCGACCAGTCCTTCTCCCCCTGCACCAGAGCCTTACCGAGCCAGGGATCCTCGGACTCGTCGTATGACCTGCCCAGGGGAAAGCCCACCTTGCCGGCGTCGTTGTCGCCGTATGGGTACCAGAGCCACGGCTCCTCGGTGTCGTCGACTTCCCAGATGTAGCGGATGACAGTCTCCTTGGCCCGCGGATCCTTGATGGCCAGGGCGAGCTGCAGTCGTCCCTCGTCGGCGATCTCCTTGAGAACCACGGCGTTCTCGGGCTTGGCAGTCCAGTAGTGCCGGGCACGTTCGCGGGCCTCCTCGTCGCTCCAGGGCCAGCGAGGATCCCAGCCTCGACGCGGGGTCTCGCCCTTCTCGCCGACGTATGCCGTCTGGAACCCGGTCTCGCCAAGTCCCTCGACAAGCTCGTCCTCCCTGAAGGATTTGTCGTCGTTGCTGCCCTTCACGACCACGCAGACGCAATCTTCCGCGCGCGGACCACCGGGAGCGAAGTCCGCCAACTCGGCCGAGTTCAACCGTTCCACGTGCTCCTTCTCCGCAGCGTAGAAGCGTCGAACCTCACCGGCCGGCATGAGAACCTCGGCCTCATGGTGGCCGGACACCATGTTGGTCAGCTCATTGCCGTAGGTCTTCATCATCTTGATGACCAGCGCCTCGGTGCGCAGGGCCTCTGCCTCCGAAAGCCCCCATTCGACCAGGTAGGCATGGCGTTCGATGTCGAGTTCGTCCCCACCGGTCTCGTAGAGTTCGCTGATCGCCTCCTTCTTCCGGCTCAGCACCACGTCCGGATCGTCCTGCTTCCGTCGCAGGTCCGCCAGCGTCTCCTTGAAGTGCGCTTTCCACCGGTTACCCTTCCCCTTGCCCACGTAGAAGATGTTCCGCAGGTCGAACCCCTCCTCCACCGGACGCCGTGACAACGCGTAGACGTAGTAGTCGCCCTTCCCTCCGACGCTGACCTCGACGTCCTTACCCTGGTCTTTACCTTGATATTCATTACTCTTTGCCATGGTTACGCACAGTATCCTTTTCTGATCATCTTCGTACCTACTTCCGGGGAGTACTCCTCATTCGCCCGGCAATCGCGGTCCGGGCATGAGAACGTTAGTCAGATACAACATCCGAAGAAATGAGGGAACAGGGAGAATGGTGATGGTGGAATCCGGCACGGCGGAGTCGAAACCCGCACGGAGCTCAGGGAAGACCAACGATTACGACCAGGACTTCCTGCGTCACGGAATGCGACTCGGGCTCGACGACTCCTACGACGTCGCCGAGCTGCCTGACTGGAGAGCCGCTGTTTTCAGCATCGCTCTGCCCTTCCCCGCACGCGGCCTCCCGCCGGCACTCACCGCCGACAGGTTCATCGACCTCGGTCCGTCCTGGATCCCCGGCCGGTTCCGGGGAATCCAGACGATCACGACCCCCATCGAGATCGACGGCCGATTCGTCCCACCGGACTACAATCGCGACGGCGACACCTCCTACGACCACAATCCGCGGACGTTCCACCAGTCCGCCAGCGCCAGGTTCAAAGGCCCGCTCGGCCAGACCGTCGGCAGCTCCGCCGTCGACGAGGGAATCCCTTCCAAGGGCGCGGTCTCCAGGAACGTGGGGGCGGTCGTCTCCGGCGGAGATCACGCCGCCCCCACCGATGATGTTCGTTGCCACCGTTTCATGTTCGACGCGGACACCTACAAGGCTTCTTCGCCCGGTACGCACCTCCGCGAGGACGGACAGCCTGCACACCCGACCTCGAAGTACCGGATCCTCGATGCAGACACGGATGGGTCCTGTCGTGCCGCGGATCCGTCGGTGAGTCTGGTCTGCGCCGAATTCCTGCAGTACAGGGGCATGGTCACCCACCGCTTCCACGAGGAACTCCGTTCGTCGGAAGCCGGTGAACTCGCCCACGACTTCCTGGTCCTCCACGTCGTGGCGGAAAACTGCGATGGTCCGACACTCGAGAGAATCTCACAGTCGCTCCACCGCTCACGGAATGTCGTCGATATCGAAGACTGGGACGGCAACACCGAGTGCGGCTCCGACAATCTCCGGGCACCGTGGAGGAGCAAGAAGCGGAACCATCCTGGTGTCCGGTTGCTGCCCTTCTTCGTCGAGCAGGCGCTCACTGCCCTCAATGAGGGCCTAACTTTCCCATCCCTGGAAGCTGACGAAAACCGCACGTTCTCCGCCACCGTCCACAAAGGTGGGTGGCTGAACGGCGGATACAGGAACTCCGACGTGCTCACGCCGATCACCACCCTGCCCGGTGAAGACAAGGAGATCCCGGTCTGGCGCGGGATGGGCAGCAACCAGCCTCTGCGCACCGTGTGCGCCATTCCCGGCCACAGCGACCATCCGCAACCGCGACTATTCGGTGACATCGCCGAGGACGAGGAGTGGGCGTGGAGGGAACTCGACATGTGGGCCTGGGAACTCGGTTCCGGCGCCGACGACTTCGCCGAAGGCATCCCGCGGTACTCCGGTGATGTCGAGGGCACCCCGGACCGCAGTCGCTACGAGTACTGGACCATGCTTCCGACGGCGAGTGGAACCTGCATCGTCCGAAACGCCTTGGCGTCCCGCCAGGACTGCCGGCCGTGGATGCTGTCCAGTACCCGGTTCGTCGACCTTGCGATCCTGGTCCACCGTTCCACCTCGATGCTGTCCAATGTCAGCGAGCGGCTGCGCGCGATCAAGTTCTCCACCGCGTCCTCGGGACGCCCGAGCACGCCGTGCTCCGCTCCGGATGATGAGGCTCACGCACTCACCTCCGACCTCAACACCTTCCAACTGATCCAGTCCGACTTCGTACGCTTCCGCGACCGCCTGTGGTTCGACGCCGTCCCCGACCGCGAGTTCGAGACGGAGTTCATGACGTCGCTGCGCGAGGCCACCGGAGCCGGCCGGCGCTACGCCGACGTCAAGGACGAACTCGAGCTGCGGCAGGCGGTCTACACGACCCAGTTCAACTCGCGTCAGATCGAGCTCGACCGCGAGATCCGCAACCAGGCGGAACGCGAAGCACAGCAGCGTGAGGCGGACGTGCGCCGCGAGGAGAAGCAACGCCGTGAGGACGACGCCGAACGGCAGACGGAGCGGCAGAACGCCGAAGATCTGCGAGCAAGGAATGAGAGCACTCAGAACCGCGCCTTCGGCGTCCTGGCCATCGTCTTCGCCGTGCCAGGACTCGTCCAGCTACTGCCATCCAGTAGCTCAACCGTGCCTTTCTGGCTGACCACCGTCTTCATCATCATCTTCGTCGCTGCCTCCTGGATCTTCATCAAGTCCAGGCAGAAGAAGGACTCCTGACCTCCTCTTATCCGCACCCAGAATTTCATGTCCGTCCCACCGGCTAGCATGTCGGAGACACCTGAATCGCGTTAAGGAACCACTGCATGCACATCACCTTCGGCTGGGGCTTCGACGGCGCCCGCTGGGTCGACGCCGCCGCCACCACCGGCGGCCTCGGCTCCGTGACGACCGGCCCCGCACAGCTCACCGACATCCTCGCCACCCGCCTGGCACTCTCCGCCCCGGAGAGCGACCAGCCGATGCGCATCGCCGCCTACCGCGCGGTGCTCACCCGGGTGCTCGCCGGTGCCGACCTGAAGAGCTGGCCGGTGGCGAGCTTCCACGCCGACCCGTGGACGGTGGCGCGTGAGCTGCTGGGCTGGCGCGATGAACTGGTGCGTGCCGGTTGGGACGGTGCAGCAGACCCCAGCGCACCCCGGCGTCTGTGCGTGCTCGCCGCCGTGGAGAAGACCCTCACCGAGGAACCGGGCTGGGCCCCGGGGACGGCTGACCTGCTGCGCGACGTCGATCGGGCGTTGGGCGACCTGGTGGCGTCCGCCAGCTCCTGGCCCTTGGGTATCGAGCAGGTCGACGTCGACGGTGAGCTCGCCGACCTGCCGCCGGTGTGGCGGCGCATCCTGGGCAACCTGGACGCACTCGGTGTGGAGGTCACCGAACTGCCGGCACCTGAACCACTGGACGAACTCACCGTGGTCACCGCGGACACGGTGTGGGACGCCTCCCCCGTCGCCGCGCGGCTGCTGAAGGATCTCGCCGACTCCTCCACGCGCCACACTGTCGTCGCCGGGAACTCCACGGACCTGCTGGACCGCGAACGTGTGCGCACCGGGCAGGCCCCGCTGGGGGTCGCGGCGCGGGAGGCGTCGTCCTATGCGCAGGTGATCCCGCTGTTCCTGCGGGCGATGACCACCCCGCACGACATCCACGCCCTGGTCGACCTGCTGAACACCAGCATCACCGTGGACGGCACCACCTCCTCCCTTGTCCCCGGCGCGCTGCGCTCCCGGCTCGTCGGCGCGCTCAACCAGCAACCCGGAGTCGGTGGGCCTGCTTGGGACACAGCCGTCACCGAGGCCCTGGCCGCCGTGGAGGACAAGCCGACCGCGGTGGAGAAGATCACCGACTTCGACGAGCTGATTCGGCGGCGTCCGCTCGTCACTGATGACGCCGGCTACGACACCGCCGAGGTGTCGGCCCACCTGGAGTGGCTGCAGCGTCAGTTCACCTCCCAGGGCCGCGGGCAGTCGGTCTCCTCCGACGTCGGCGGGCGCATCGCCCCCTTGCGCGAGCTGCTCGAACAACTCGGCGAGCGGGTGTCCGCCAGAGAACTCGACCAGGTCATCACGGAGTTCACCGCCACCGGTGGACTGAGCATGAACGCCCGCGCCGACGAGGTCGCCGACGTGGTCACCGACCCCGCACACCTGGGCACCGGCAGTGCCCCGGTGGTGTGGTGGCTGCCGGTGGACACCTCCGCCACGCCCCGGGCACGTGTGCGCCCCGCCGAACTGGAGTGGCTGACTGCGGCCGGTGTGATCCTGCCCGACCCGGAGGCCGAGGCCCGGCTGGCCCTGGACTCCCAGCTGCGCGCCCTGCGCCGACGTCACTCGGTCACCGCGTTGACCGTGGCCTCGGTCAACGGGGAGGCCGCCTCGCAGCACCCGGCGCTGACCTTCCTCATCGACGACCTGCACCGTCAGGGCCGTGAGCCCGCCACCCGTGCCGCGGAGCTCCCCGAGGCCCACCGCACGGTGCCCGAACCTGTCACCATCGACGTGCCCGACCCGATCTCCCGGGCCGTCGCCGCCGGTGAGCACCTGCTGCCCACCCGGATCAGCTTCTCGCAGTGGGAGAAGCTGCTGGTCCACCCGTTGGAGTGGCTGCTGGAGCGCCGCCTGGGCATCCGTGCCGGTGGGCTGGCCACGATCCCCAGCGGCAACCAGATGGTGGGCACATGGCTGCACACGGTGGTGGAGAACATCGTCAACCGGCATCTCGACGACAACGCCGGCGAACCCGTCACGATCCTCGCCAGCCGCGACGAGATCGCCGCCGAGCTACGCCGCCTGCTGCCCTGGTACGCCGCCGAACTGCAGATGCCCGGGCGCAGCCGGGAGCTCGGCACCACCCTCGCCCTGGCCGAGCAGTCCATCGCCGGGTTGTTCACCACCCTCGCCGAGGCCGGCGTGGCCATCCGAGCGGTCGAGGCGTCCTTCACCACCGCGCTGGCCGGCAGCCACGGACCGGACGGCACCGAGCTCGAACTCGGTGGGCTGCGCGACATGGACGTGGTCATGGCCGACGGCACGCCCGGGGTCATCGACCTGAAGTACACCTTCGCGCGCAAGAAGTACCGCGACGCGGTGCAGGACGGTACCGCCCTGCAGCTCGCCGTCTACGCCGCCTCGGTCGCGTCCGAGAACACCGCGTCTCCGGACGAGACGCCGCAGCGCCTCGCCGAGATCCCCGTCGCCTACTTCAACCTGCGCGACAACCGCCTCGACACCACCGACGAGCGCTTCGGCGCGGAGGAGACGCTCACCGTCGAACCGTCCGACACCGGCGCGGCCGACACCGACGAACTCTGGGACCGGGCGGTCACCGGGCTCAACCACATCCTCGACGACCTCTCCGCCGGGCGCGTCACCGACCTCGGCAACCTCGTGAACCGTGAGGACTGGCAGGCGTTCGAGAAGCCGAAGAAGAACACCACCCCGGTCTCCCCCTTCGACGAGGACGCCACCGGGGCCTACGAGCGCGAACTTGCCGCGGCCCGCACAACTGGCTTCTTCCCCGAGAAGAACGCCAAGTACACCGACTACCCGCTGATCACCGGCGCCACGGGGGACTTCTCATGACAACCTGGACCATCATCAAGGCCTCCGCGGGCTCCGGCAAGACCTACCGGCTGACCGAACTGCTCACCGAACGGCTGCGCCGCGTCGACGCCGACGGCACCCACCCCTACCGTCCCTCGCAGATCATCGCCACGACCTTCACGCGTGCCGCGGCGGCAGAGCTCAAGGAACGCATCCGCACCACCCTCGTCGACGACGGCCTGCTCGAGCAGGCCGCAGCCCTGCCGACGTCGCTGATCGGCACGGTGAACTCCGTGACCGGCCGGGTGCTCACCGACTTCGCCATGGACGCCGGACGCTCCCCCGAGCTCTCCGTACTCACCGAGCAGTCCCAGCGCGACGCCTTCCGTCTGGCCACCGACCGCATCATCGCCGACGCCGAGACCGACCACCGTGACCTGCTGGCGCGCACCGGCTACGACGACGACTCCGACGGCAGCTACTTCAGCTCCGGGGTGAACTGGGCGAAGACCGTGCACACCGTCACCGAGCAGGCCCGCGCCAACGACATCCCCGCCGACAAGCTCGCCGGCTTCGCCGAGTCCAGCATCGCCGAACTGCACGCCGCGCTCGACGGTGCCGGTGCACCGGACAGCGACGCCGCAGCCACACCGGTCGACACCCGCGCCCTGCTCGCCGGCGCCGCCCAGCGCATCCCCGACCAGCTGCGCGCCGACATCGAGTCCGGGCTGATCGCCAAACGCTCCGCCACCAGCCTGCAGTCCCGATTCGCCGACCTGGACCGCTTCGCCCGGCGCGTGCGCCGTGAGCGCGCCAGCATCCCCTGGAAGGACTGGCTTCGCACCGCCGAGGGCAAGGTCCTTGGCGTCGACGCGCCCACCAAACCGATCAAGGAGGCCTACGGCGAGGTGATCTCCGCCGAGGACATCGCCGCCGACCCTGCACTACGCGCCGACCTGGACGCACTGATCCGGCTGGTCTTCGACACCGCGGCATCCTGTCTGGACGCCTACGCCGAGTACAAGAACGCCCTCGGGCTCATCGACTTCACCGACCAGGAACAGCTCACCCTGCGGCTGCTGCGCGGCGAGGGTGTGCCCCAGGCGACCACCACCGCGGTGCGTGAGACCCTGGCCGCGCGCTACCGCATCCTCGTCGTCGACGAGTTCCAGGACACCAGTCCCCTGCAGCTCGCCCTGTTCACCGAGCTCGCCGCCCTCGTCGAGGAGGTCATCTGGGTCGGTGACCCGAAGCAGTCCATCTACGGCTTCCGCGGCTCCGACCCCGCACTGATGGACGCCGCGGTGGGCACCATCACCGACCCGGCCGGGCTGGCCGGGACCTCGGAGACCCTGTCGCACTCCTGGCGCACCCACGCCGAACCCCTGGGCCTGTCGAACCGGCTGTTCAGCCACCTCTTCCCCGAGCAGAACGTGACCATCACCGTGCCCGAGCACCTGGCGGAGGAACGCTCCGGCGGGGCGGCCGTGCTGTGGGCCCCGGTGGAGAAGTCCCGCAAGAACAAGGACACCTGGTTCGCCCGCATCGCCACCGGGCTCTCCTCCCTGGAACGTTCCGAGGGCGTGCCGGCGAAGGGCCGGGCGGTGCTGGTGCGCAACAACACCCACGCCGCGGAGCTGCGCACCGAACTGCGCCGACGCGGCATCCCCTGCACCGGTGGCGGCACACCGTTGTCGCAGACCCGCGAGGGCCAGCTCGTCGGCGCCGCCCTGGCCTGGCTGCTGGACGACCGCGACACCCAGGCCCTCATCGAGCTGGTCACCTTCCTCGACGAGCACCCCGCCCACCGCGACTGGTTCGCCACGCTGACCTCCCTGGCCACCCGCGAGGAACGCTGGGAGACCCTCGCCACCTGGTCGCAGGACGACACCCTGGAGCCGTTGCGCCGGTTGCGTCCCACCCTGTCGGAGGTGCCCGTCGCCGACGTCGTCAGTGCGGTGATCGACGCACTCGACCTGCGCCGACGCATCGCCATCTGGTCGGAGCCGACCGAGCGCACCGGCGCGGTGCTCGGCGTGCTGCGCGCGGTGGAGGACTACACCGGTGAGGCGGAGTCCGCCGGCCAGCCGTCCACCCCCGCGGGCTTCCTGGAGCACCTGCTCTCGGAAGACGCGGTCTCCACCCCCACCGCCGACCCGGGCGCAGTGTTCGTGGACACCATCCACCAATCCAAGGGCCTGGAGTGGGACACCGTGGTCGTGGCGCTGCCGGACATGCGCGACCGCTTCACCCCCTCCGGCGTGTGGGTGCAGCCCACCACCTCGCTGACGATGGAGTTGCCGCTGGCCGGACGCGAACTGCGGTTCTGGCCGGCGACCATCACCGCGGTCAGCACGGTCAAGGAACTGCTCACCGACACCGACGCCCAGGCCGTCCGCCGACGCTCCGACATGATCGAGGAGCAGCGCGTCCTCTACGTCGCCATGACCCGCTCGCGCACACGCACGGTGCTCGCCCCGTACTCCGCCGTGGGTAGGTGGAAGGCGCTGGCCGAGGCCGACCTGCAGGAGGAGCAGCTCGCCGGGCTGCTGGACTGCCCCGTCCGCGAGATCGAGGCCTCCGCGGCCGACACCGGTGAGCAGACCGTCTCCCCTGAGGCGGCCCTGACGCCGCGTGCGGCGATGCTGGACGCCCACCGGCAGGACGCCCCGACGCCGCTCGACCTGCTGCCGGCGACGTTCGCCCCCAGCGGCGTGGAGGCCACCGACGCCGTGGCGTCCGGCGCCACCGTCACCGAGGTCGCCGACCTCGGCCCCGCACTGGTCACCGGCGGTGGAAAGGACTGGAACAAGGTCGGCGACTGCATCCACGCCTACCTCGCCGCCCCGCTGACCCACCTCAGCGAGGAGCAGAAGCTCAGCACCGCCACCCGGCTGGTGGGCAGCTGGGGTGTCGGCGACCGGGTGGACGCCGACCGGGTCGTCGAGGCCGGCGAGCGGTGGACCCGGTGGCTGGCCTCGACGTACCCGGGTGCGTCCAGCGCCACCGAGGTCCCCTTCGCCTGGTCGAACCCCGACCACCAGCGCGCCCAGGGCTGGCTGGACGAACTGCTCACGCTGGACGACGGGCGTCGGGTGATCGTCGACCACAAGACCTATCCTGGAGGGGATCCGGTCGGGCACGTGGTTTCCACCTACCTCGGCCAGATGCACACCTACCACCACGCGCTCACCGACATCGACGGCCAGCCACCGGCCGCGATCCTCATCCACCTGCCGCTGCTCGGCACGGTGCTGGACGTGTCCCTGACATGAGCCGGCCATGAGCACCTGAACGGAAAGAACACCACCGATGACCACCGGACCCACCTCACCACTCGACCTCATCTCCGCCGACTCCCTGCTCAGCGACGACGAACGGCTCCTGCGCGACACCGTCGCCGAGTTCGCCGGACGTGAACTCGCACCGCAGGTGGGCACCTGGTTCGAGGACGGCACCCTGCCCGTCGACGAGCTCGCACCGAAACTCGGCGAACTCGGGGTGCTGGGCATGCACCTGGACGGCTACGGCTGCGCCGGGGCCAGTGCCACCGAGTACGGACTGGCCTGCATGGAGATCGAGGCCGTGGACTCCGGGCTGCGCTCGCTGGTCTCGGTGCAGGGTTCGTTGGCGATGTTCGCCATCCACCACTGGGGTTCGGAGGAGCAGAAGGAGCACTACCTGCCCGGCATGGCCGCCGGCACCACTGTGGGGTGCTTCGGGCTGACCGAACCGGATGCGGGTTCCGACCCTGCCAATATGCGCACCCACGCCACCCGCGACACCGCCACCGGCGACTGGATCCTCAACGGCACGAAGATGTGGATCACCAACGCCCCGGTCGCCGACGTCGCCGTCGTCTGGGCGCGCACCGAGGGCGGCTACTCCGGCTTCATCATCGACGCCGACACCGAAGGCTTCAGCGCTCCGGAGATCCCCCGCAAACTCTCCCTGCGCGCCTCGGTCACCGGGGAGATCGTGCTGGACGACTGCCGGGTGCCCGAGGAACGCCGCCTGCCCGGCGTCCAGTCGCTGCGCGGACCGCTGACCTGTCTGAACGAGGCGCGCTTCGGCATCATCTTCGGTGCGCTCGGTGCTGCGCACGATGCCCTGGCCACCACCCTGGACTACGTGTCCACCCGACAGGTGTTCGACAGTCCGCTGAGTTCCTTCCAGCTCACCCAGGCGAAGCTGGCGGACATGGCCGTGGAGCTCGACAAGTCCTTCCTGCTGGCCCTGCACCTGGGCCGACTCAAGGACGCCGGGGAGCTGAAGCCCCACCAGGTCAGCGTGGGCAAGCTGAACTCCACCCGCGTCGCCCTGGAGATCACCCGGCAGTGCCGCACGCTGCTCGGGGCGTCCGGCGTGACGTTGGAGTACTCCCCCCTGCGCCACGCCAACAACCTGGAGTCGGTGCTGACCTACGAGGGCACCGCCGAGATGCACCAGCTCAGCATCGGTCAGGCACTCACCGGGCAGCAGGCGTTCCGGAACCGCGGGTAGTGCGGGTCGGGTCGCCGAGCATCACGAGGTAGTAGAGCAGCCCGCCGAGGGCGGCGCCGATGAGCCAGGCGAAGCCGGACAGGTCCTCCAGCGCGGACCACCAGACCGTGGCCACCGCGAACACCGCGGCCAGGGCGACGGCCACCAGCCCCTTGATGTTCCAGCCCTTGCGGTAGAAGTACGGGCCGTTCGGGTCCAGGCTGAAGGTGTCGGTGAGATCGACCTGCTTGCGCCGGATCACGTAGTAGTCCACGACGAGCACCCCGTACAGCGGTGCGAGGATCGCGCCGAGGGTGTCCACGAAGGTGGGCAGTCCGATGTCCTCGATCACCGCGACCCACAGGCCGCCGATGATGAAGCCGAGCACGGCGGTGATGATCCCGCCCATCCGGAAGCTGATCTTCGACGGTGCCAGGTTGGCCATGTCGTAGGCCGGCGGGATGAAGTTCGCCACCAGGTTCACACCCACCGTGGCCACCAGGAACGTCGCCGCGGCGATGATCGACAGGATCACCGAGTCCGCCTGGCCGATGATGTCGGAGGGGTTGTCCATCGGGGTGCCCTGGCCGTCCTGGAAGACCACGTAGGCACCGGCGGTGATGAACAGGGCGAGGAAGGTGAAGAAGGCCAGCGACAACGGCAGGCCGGTGAAGTTGCCCAGCCGCATGGACTTCTCCGACTTGGAGAACCGGGAGAAGTCACCGAAGTTGATGATCACCGCGGAGAAGTAGGCCACCATCGTGCCCACCACGCCGGCGAACGCCGAGACGGTCCCCCAGCCGGTGACCCCGTCGCTGTTGAAGATCGAGCCCACGGCCGGCAGCATCTCGGAACCGGCGCGCACCCAGATCACGATCAGCAGCACCACCATCACCGCGTACACCGCGGGTCCGGCGAAGTTGAGGAACTTGGTGATCGCGTCGATACCCCGGCTGAACAGGGCGACCTGCAGGATCGCCACGATCACGTAGGAGATCCAGGACACCGCGTTCATCCCCAGGAACTCCCCGGACTGCGGCGAGTCGAATATGGCGTTGATCGCCAACGCCACCGCGGTGGAGGCGAAGTAGGTCTGCGCGCCGTACCAGAAGATCGCCACCACGCCGCGGACCAGGGCGGGGAACCTGGCGCCGAGCACGCCCATCGACATGCGTGCCATCACCGCGTAGGGCACACCGAGTTTCACGCTGGGTGCACCGGAGAGGTTGACCAGCCAGTTGACGATCACCCCGGCCAGCACGATCGCGGCGAAGACGTACCAGCCGCTGATGCCGGCGCCGATGAAGAGGGAGGCGGCCAGGGTGTAGCCGGCGAGGGACTGGACGTCGTTGGTCCAGACGTTGAAGATCTCGAAGGCACCCCACTTGCGGTACTTGCGCGGGATGGGCGCGAGGTCGGCGTTGAAGAGCGCGGGGTCCGCGTTCGCGACGGTGATGTCCACCGTGTCACTGGTCACCGGGCTGGCGCCGGCAGCACCGGCACCATCGTGGTTGTCTGTCATGGGTGGGTCACCGAATCTGTCTCATGGAATCGTCTGCATCGTTACAGTCGAAGAGTAGTTGTTATAGGTCTTCGACGGGACCGATAAAACGAATCGGGAGTAAGAATTTGGATATCGGGAAAGTCATCCCCGCACCCGGCGCCGCCCGAAACGCCGCCTCATTCATCGTCGACACCTTCGCCGACGTCAGTGCCGTCGACTGCTTCAGCGAACCGCGGTTCGCACAGCTCAGGACGCTCGCCGCGCAGCACTCGTGGACGGAGATCGCCGCGGAGTACCGCAAGGTCACCGGCGTGGACGTGAAGACCAGCGTCTTCGCCGCGGAGATCGTCAAACGACTCCACGACGCAGGGAAACTGATCCGGTAAACTCCGGAGGTCACTGACCACCACGAGAGGCGTTTGCGGTGACACGACAGCAACGGCGCAGCCAGCGCGCCGTCGCGACGGCCGTGCTCGGCCTGCTCGGCACCATCGCCGGGGCGTCCTGCCTGACCGCCTGTGGCACCGACGGTGGCGTCTCCGCCGAGGCCCCTCCCGCCGTCGGCACGGGCGGGGGAAGTGGGCTGGACGTGGTCGCCGAGGTGCCGCAGGACGAGGTGGCCGAGGGTTTCGTGGAGCGGATCGTCTACCCCGTGCGCGACGGCGTCCCCGACCCGGAGGAGAACTGGGCGGACCTGTACCTGCCCGACACCGACGACGCTGAAGCGACGGACACAGAGGCCACGGATGTCACCGAGGATTCCGTCCCCCTGGTCGTCTGCCTGCAGGGCAGCGGCTGGAACGGTGGGGCGCACGGTTCGCGCCACATCGCCTCGGACCTGGCCGCGCGCGGGATGGCGGTGCTCAACGTGGAGTACCGCGGCGTCAGCGAGGGCGGCGGTTGGCCCGGGACGTTCACCGACGTGGCAGACGCCCTGGACCACGTCCCCGCCATCGACGAGAACTACCCGCAGCTCGACACGGAGGACGCCACCGTCGTCGGGCACAGCGCCGGTGGTCAGCTCGCCGCCTGGGCCGCCTCACGCTCCCGCCTGAGCGAGGACGAGGTCGGCGCGGACCCGGCGTTCTCCCCCACCCGGGTGGTGTCGTTGGCCGGGCCCCTGGACCTGGTGTGGGCGGCGGAGAACGGCGACGACAACATCGTCGAGGCGATGGAGGCCACGCCCGATGAACTGCCGAACGCCTACGACTCCATCGACCCGATCCGCAACATCAACCCGCAGGTGCAGGTCGTCGCCGTGCACGGCACCGACGACGACCTCGTCCCGCAGGAGAACTCGGAGCACTACGTCGACGCGGTCACCGACGTCGGCGGACGCGCCGAGCTCGTCCTGTTCGACGGGGCCGACCATCTGTCGTTCCTGCAGTCCTCGTCGCGCCACTATCCGCGTCTGCTCGACATCATCGCCGAGACCGCGGGCGCCGGGGCACAGTAAGCTCAGGACCGACACCCTGACCTTCGAGGAGTGATTCCGCCGTGTCCCTACCCCTTCCCCGCAATTGCCGTGCCGGACGTGCCTCGTCCGTCGTTTCCGTCCTCGCCGTCGCCGCGCTGGGCGGCGCCCTGACGTCGTGCAGCACCGACTCCGGTGACGACGGTGCGTCCTCCACCGGCGCCGCGAGCACCACCGCGAGCACAACGACGTCGGACGCTGCGGACGCGTCGGACGCAACGGCCCCGACCGTGGCCACCGACGTGCCGTCCGACGAGATTGCCGAGGGCTTCGTCGAACGTTTCCTCTACCCGGTGCGCGACGGCGACCCTGACCCCACGCAGAACTGGGCGGACTTCTACCTGCCCGGCGGCGCCGACGGAGCGCAGGACGGGACGCAGGAGGAGGACTCCGTCCCGCTGGTGGTGTTCATCCACGGTGGAGCGTGGCACGGCGGGGCGCCGGGCTCGCGCCACATCGCCGCGGACCTGGCGTCGCGCGGGATGGCGGTGCTCAACGTGGAGTACCGCGACGTCAGCGAGGGTGGCGGCTGGCCGCAGACCTTCACCGACGTGGCCGACGCCCTGGACTTCGTCCCCACCATCGACGAGAACTACCCGCAGATCACCATCGACGACGAGACGGTGGTGGGCCACAGCGCCGGCGCGCAGCTCGCCGCCTGGGCGGGCACGCGCGGCGACCTGGAGACCGGGCAGCTCGGCGCGGACCCGAAGTTCACCCCCAACCGCGTGGTCTCCCTGTCCGGCCCGCTGGACCTGGTGTGGTCCGCCGAGCACGGCGACGAGAACATCGTGGAGGCGATGAAGGGCACGCCCGCCGAGATGCCGGAGCGTTACGACAGCATCGACCCGATCCAGAACATCAACCGGCACATCCCCGTCGCCGCCGTGCACGGCACGGACGACGGCCTGGTGTCCCCGCAGAACTCCGAGCGTTACGTGGAGGCGGTGAGCCGTGACGGCGGCAACGCGAAGCTGATCATGCTCAAGGGCGAGGACCACACGTCCTTCCTGAAGAACACCTCGGCGCACTACGAGCGGGTGCTCGACATCATCCACCGGGTCTCCACGACACCGCGCGACGAGCTGAACTCGCACCTCGACGGCTCCACGGAGCTCGCCGAGGCGCCGCGGTAGCGCTCGCCGCGCGGGCGCCGGCGCGTCCCCCGCGCCAGCGCCGCACACTCAGGACGTGTGGTGCACCGGTGCGAGCTTGTACACGGGGGTGTCCAGCCCCTCGTGGCGGGCGGCGAGCTGCAGCGCCAGGTAACGCGAGTAGTGGCGTCCCTGGTGCAGGTTGCCGCCCATGAACCACAGGTTGTCCTGCTGGGTGGGCTTCCACATGTTGCGCAGCTCGCCCTCCCACGGGCCGGGGTCCTTGGCGGTGTCGGAGCCCAGGCCCCAGCACTTGCCGACCTTGTCGGCGACCTCCGGGCTGATCAGCATCTCGGCCCAGCCGTTCATCGACCCGTAGCCGGTGGCCAGCACGACCACGTCGGCCTGCAGCTCGGTGCCGTCGGTGAGCACCACGCCGTCGGCGGTGTAGCGCTCGATGCCGACCCCGGAGTGCAGCTCGATCGACCCGTCGGCGACGAGTTCGGAGGCGCCGACGTTGATGTAGTAGCCCGAGCCGCGGCGCAGGTACTTCAGGAACAGGCCGGACTCGTCCTCACCGAAGTCGAGCATGAAGCCGGCGTCCTCCAGGCCCTTGTAGAACTCGGCGTCCTCCTCACGCACGGCGTCGAAGGCCTGCTTCTGCCCGGCGGGCAGCAGCTTGTAGGGCATCGACGCGAAGAGCATGTCGGCGGTGTCGGTGTCGATGCCGGACTCCACGGCCTCCTCGGAGAACAGCGGGGAGGTGACGTGTTTGATGAAGGCGTCGGAGTTGACGATGTGGGTGGAGGAGCGCTGGATCATCACCGGGTGCGCGCCGTTGTCGTACAGGTCCTTGCAGATGTCGTGCGCGGAGTTGTTCGCACCCAGCACCACCACACGCCGGCCCTTGTCCGCCTCGCCGCCGGGGTGCTCCGAGGAGTGGCGGATCTCCCCGCGGAACTCCTCCTCCCCCGGCAGGGACGGCTTGTTCGCCACACCCGACATGCCGGTGGCCAGCACCAGCTGGGTCGGGTTGAGGACGACCTGCTCGCCGTCGCGGGAGACCACGACCTCCCAGGTGCCGGACGCCTCGTCGTAGGACGCCCGCTCACAGGTGGTCTTCGCCCAGTAGTCCAGGTCCATGATGCCGGTGTAGTGCTCCAGCCAGTCGCCCATCTTGTCCTTCGGTGTGAACACCGGCCAGGTCGACGGGAACGGCAGGTAGGGCAGGTGGTCGTACCAGACCGGGTCGTGCAGGCACAGGGAGTGGTAGCGCCCGCGCCACTGGTCGCCGGGACGCTCGGACTTCTCCACCACCAGCGTGGGCACACCCTGGTGCTTGAGCCGGGCGGCCAGGGCGATGCCGCCCTGCCCGCCGCCGACGATCAGCACGTAGGGCTGGTCCTCGTAGCCGAGTCGCTCCTGCCGGCGGGCGCGCTTGTCGGCCCAGTTGAGCTTGTGCGCGTCCGGGCCGTGCTCCACGCCTTTGGGACGGTTGGTCCCCTTGGGCTCGGGGCGGGCGAGGAGTTCGCGCGCGGAGGTCAGCAACGTCCAGATCTTGCCGTCACGCAGCCGCACGATCGCCCGGGCCTTGAACACCGGGGTGGTGAAGGTGACGGTGCCGCGGGTGACGCCGTCGCCCTCGTCGGTGGCGTCCTCGACGACGAGGTCCGTGGCACCGACGCGGTCGTTGTTCTCCCGCACCAGGTCGGCGATGGAGTCGGCCCCCTCGGCGGTGTGCAGGTTCCAGGTGAAGACCACGAAGTCTCGCCAGAAGCCGTCGGGTTCGAACATCCCGGAGACCGCCTCTGCGGCGGCGTCGGGGTCGGAGGTGTTCAGGGCGTCTGCGAAGGTGGTGAGCCAGGTCTGGACCTGCTGGTCGAGATCTGCGGCGGTGGATGTGGCGGTCATGAACCGTCCTTTCGTTCGCGTAAGATGCTGGAGAGCCTGAAGTGTCACGTCACGGTTTCCACGGTGCTCTGTGGAGTACGTCACACCGGACTGACCCCGACCACGGTATGGCCCCCGGCCGCCCCTGACGACCACTCTGAAAACATCACTGTGCGAACATAATTTTGCCGATGGCGACAACCCCGGTCACGCCACCGGCCACCCCCACGGTCACCACGGCGCCGGGGGTGAGACAGCTCACCCCCGGGCGAGTTCGGCGATCCGCCGCACCGCGTCCTCCACCGCCCAGTCCGCGTCCGCGGCATGCCCCTTCACCCCGGCGTCCAGCTCCGCGACGATCTGGACCGCCGCCGCCACCGACGACGCCTTCCACGACCTCGCCGAACGCACCGTCTTCTCCAGCTTCCACGGCGGCATGCCGTACTCCCCGGCCTGCTGCCGCGGATTCACCCGCGCCCCGTGCACCCGGGCGATGTCGTCGATGCCGCCGGACAACGCCGAGGCCAGCAGCACCGGGGGCACCCCGAGCTGCAACGCCCGGCGCGCCGAGCCGAGCGCCTGGTCGGCGCGTCCGGCGATCGCCAGGTCGGCGACGTCGAAGCCCGACACCTCCGCCGAGCCCTGGTAGTACCGGTGCACCGCATCCTCGGTGACCTGCCCGTCGGTGTCGGCGACGAGCTGGCTGATCGCGCTGGCGAGCTCGCGCAGGTCGGTGCCCACCGAGTCCAGCACCGCTGCGGTGACGTCCGGGGTCACACGCACCTTGAGGTCACGGAACTCCTGCTCCACGAACCCCTGACGCTCCCGCCCCTTGAGCTCCGCGGCGGAGAACACCTCCACCGCACCCTTCGACCCCTTCTTCGGCAGGCTCGTCGCCAACGCCTTCTGACGCCCCTTGCCCGTGTGCTGCAGGATCAGCACCACACCCGGCGCGGGGTCGGACACCGCCATCTCGATCATCGCCACGGAGTCCTTCGCCGCCTCCTCCACGCCGGTGACCACCACGATCCGGTCCTCGGCGAACAGCGACGGGCTCAGCAGCTCCGCGAGTTCACCGGCGTTGAGCTCGGAGGTCTTGCGCATGTCCACGGGCAGGTCGTCGATGCCGGCGTGCGCCCGGGTCGCCGCGACGATGCGGTGACGGGCACGCTCGGCGAGGAAGCTGTCGGCACCGACGATGAGGTTCACCGGTGCGGGGGGACGGGGACTCGTTGCCATGCGGCCCATCCTATCGGCCGCCCCGGACACGGCCGTCGGCTCACGCCCCGATGACCCCCTGGCCCGCCCACTCCGGCAGCCGTTCCCGCAGCGTGGCCAGCGTCGCCGCGGAGTCGATCTCCCCGTGCTCGTCGCGCTGCGTGGGGTCGAACAGGGGCACGCCGTGCACCCCGTCGACGCGCCCGAACGGGTCCTCCCCTTCTTCTCCCACCTCCCCTTCGGCACCTGCCAGCCCGTGGATCCGCACCCCGAGCAGCGGTATGCCGTCCTCCCACGCCTGCTCGATCTCGTGACGCACCCAGTGCCGTCCCGCGGTCTCGCCGCCGACGAGCACGATGACCACGTCCGACGCCGACATCTTCTCGTCGACCCACTCCTTCACCGCCCGGTTCCCCCCGGCCTTCACCCGGTCCCACTCCTGCTTCTCCAGCAGCGGCTGCCCGGTCACGGTGTCGATCTCGTGCACCAGGCGCACCCGGTGGTCGTCATTCTTGTGGTGGAACGAGTAGTACGCAGTCGTGGTCACGGCCATCCTCCTGGTTTCAGGGACAAACACGTCCACACCGAACATACCCCACCTCACGGACTCCCGTCCGCGTACAGTCCGTCCTCCCCGAGCACCACCGTCCCGTCCCTGCACGGGAACGCCACCGGCACGCCGGCGGGCGTGCGGCTCGGCATCCCGCGGCTGCGCCCGCACGCCGTGGCCACGTACAGGTCAGGACGCTGCGGCGACGCCTGCGCGTTCAGGCGGTACTCGTGCAGCAGCACCGCGTCCTCGTCGGCGAGGACGACCACCGGCGCGTCGCTCCCGCCGTCACGTCGCAGGATCTCCGGCGTCCCGGACGCCATCCGCACGCCCACCGTCCACGGCACGTCCCCCAGATCGTCCGCCCACACCCGCTGAAGCACGTCCGCCCCCGTGTCCTGCGCATAAGGCCCGGTCGACAAGACACCGGCGCGCACACCGGCCACCGTGGCCAGCGCGGCGAGCAGCACCACCACCAGCGCCGCACGCCGCCAGCGTGCCGACACCACTACCGTCACCACGGCCACCGCGACGAGAACCAGCACCGCCGCAGCCACCATGCCGCCCGGGGTGTGCAGCACCGGGACCTGCGACAACCGTGCCGCCACGGTCAGGATCCACCACGCCGGCAGCGCCGCGCCCCACAGCACCACCGTCGCCGCGCCGACGTGCACCCCGGCCAGCAGCGCGCCGAGCATGCCCACCACCGTCACCGGCGGCACCGCCACCCCGACCAGCACATTGGCCAGCACCGCCGTCGGGGAGACCACCCCGGTCATCTGCACGATCACCGGGGCGGTGACCACGTCCGCCACCAGACTCACCGCCACCAGGCCCACCAGCATCGCCTGCCACCGCGCCGGCGGATGGTGACGCCCCCGCCGGGCCGTCCTGCGCCGCGTCCAGCCCTGCAGCATCCGGCGGGCGACCAGCGGCGCCAACGCCACGATCCCCGCCGTCGCCGCGACCGACAGAATGAACGCGTACTCCACCGCCAGGCCCGGATCCACCGCCAGCAGCACGACCACCGCCGCCGACAACGCCGCATACCCGTGCGCCCGACGCGCCGACAACGCCGCCACCAACCCCACCGCACCCATCACCGCGGCCCGCAGCACACTCGGCTCCGGGCCCACCAGCAGCACGAACGCCACCAGGCAGGACGCCGCGGCCGCGTAGCGCGTCCACCGCGGCCAGCCCATCGCCGTCGCCAGCACCAGCACGCTGCCCGTGACCATGGCGAGATTGGCGCCAGATATACCTGATTAGATAGGTGTCTCTGCTAGGCTACCCGCATGACACAGAATCACCAGGTCAGCACGGTAGCGGTCTATGCCCGGGAGTCTCACGGTCAGGATGAGGACTCGTCGATCTCCGTCGCGGACCAGGTCGACGCTGTCCAGGCGTGGGCTGACCGGGAGGGGTGGTCCGTCACCGAGATCATCAGAGACGTGGGGTCGGCTTCACGAGGGTCACGACGACGACGCAGTCGGTTCGGTGAGCTCCTGGCGGTGGTCGAGAGTGGAACGGTCGACGCCGTCCTAGCCTGGGAGCAATCGCGTTTCGCCAGGTCAGATGCGGAGCGAGCAACACTGGAGGACGCCTGCGAGGACGCCGGTGTCCTCCTCGGGTACGGAGGTCGTCTGTACGACATGACCACCACGGATGACCGTCTGGCCTCGGGAATCACCGGTGTCGTGTCGGCTGCGGAGAGTCGGCGGACGGCAGAGCGGATCAGGCGGCGGACGGCGGCGGCAGCACGGGAGGGCCGGGTCCACGGGAAGAATCTCTACGGCTTCACCAGGGAGTACGCGACCGATGACCGGGGTCACCGGACAGTGACAGCGGTTGTCGAGCATCCTGAGCAGGGTCCAGTGGTCAAGCGCATCTTCAGGGAGGCACTGGCCGGGTCGGGGTGCTACTCGATAGCCAAGGGCCTCAATGCCGATGGTGTTGCAACACGGAGACCGGTACGGTCCTCCACCCGGGTGCAGCAATGGACGGCAGAGGCGGCCCGTGAGGTACTGAGGAACCCCGCTTACGCGGGAAAGCGCGTGTATAACGGTGAGGTCGTCGGTGACGCCGTCTGGGATGGCCTGGTCACCGAGGAGGAGTTTTCCCAGGTACAGGCACTGCTGTCGGGTCGTAGCAGGCCCTCGCGCGGTTTCCGGCCACAGCATCTCTGCAGTGGTATCGCGCTGTGTGCCGTGTGTGGGTCGGTGATGACGACGGGCAAGCAGTACGCAGGTCGTCCTCGTCTGTCAGACGGGTCGCGGAACCCGAATCGAGAGACGTACCGGACCTATCAGTGCACAGGAAGTCAGAGTGGGGGCTCTGGATTCCACGTGTCGATGAAGGAGACACACCTCGACACCCTCGTCACCGAAGCCGTGATCGCCCGTCTGGGCAGGCCCGATTTCCTTGCCCTGACCAGCACAGATGATGACCTGGCAGATACCGAGCGGCAGCGGCTGATCGACGAGATCTCACGGATGCAGGCATATCTCGACCAGGTCCGGGCGCAGGCAGCGGAGACGCTGGACATCAGTGTGCTGCTGGATCAGGAGGCACGGGTGACACCCAGGATCGAGACACTAACCCGCGAGCTGGAGGACCTGTCTGGTGCGGACCCTGCGGTGGTCGCTCTGGCCGGTGCCGAGGACATCCGTGCAGCATGGGAGGGCCTGGATCTCGACCGTCGGCGTCACATCGTGAGGGCGCTCATGGTCCCGGTGGTCAGCCGGGCGGCGGTGCATGGCAGGAAGGGCATCGACCCGGATCGTGTGGAGATCAGGTGGCGATAGCCCTGGGTAGAC
>NZ_JBQSYJ010000026.1:0-29642 GCF_052379185.1 Corynebacterium sp. AOP12-C2-36
ATCTACGCCCGTCGGTGGGCGGTGGCTAGTACCTGCGACTGGAACGTTACTAGTAACCGGCCCGGAATATAGATGCGTGGTCCCCAGCCCCGGTATCAGGCCGCAGACTCCTCGGCCTCCGCGGTGCCCTCAGCGGCATCATGCTCGTCGTACATGGCGTAGGCCGCGGCGACGCTGTCGGTGTCCTGCGGCCAGGCGGCCAGCGTCTCGAAGTCGGCGCACTCGGTCAGGCTGCCGATGATCTTCACGGTGTGGTCAACGAGGGTGCGCCAGTCGCTGCGGACGTAGCGCCTGTCGCTGCCCACGGGCACATACTCGCGCGACGGGTACCTGCGACTGCCCTCCGCAGCGGTGAGGAAGAAGTTCAGGGCGGCGGCGTAGCACTGGGCCCCGCGCGCGTCGGAGACGCGCAGGTACAGGTGGTGGCGCTCCCCTTCGGTATCGGGACCGTGGGCCCAGATGACCTCGATGAAGTCGTAGCAGATGCGGATCCGTGGCGTGGTCTCCTCGAAGCCGGCAGCGTCGGGCACGGGGATGGTGGTTAACTTCGCGCACAGGCGCTCGGCGATCTTGTCGATGCGGTCCTGCGTTTCCCAGTAGGTGGCATTGAGTTCGCGGTCGGACTCCATGCCCGGCAGGTCGCGCGGCGAGATGTAGATGCTGCTGTACGGGTTGCGCTTGTCCGTGGTGAAGTTCTGCACGGTGTTCCTCCTTGGCCGGGCTGCGGCGAGCAGGGGTGCCCGCCGCTGGTTCGTGCTCCAGTGTGGCAGGTACTGACCACCCCGGCTTCTTGCCTAAGTGTCCCCGGAACCGGAGCGAAAAAGGTTCGACTGCCCTTCATGGGTCCTATCTGAATAGCGAATTGGCAGATTCGTAGCATGGTGAACTGCACTGACATAAAAGGTGCGAAAGAGTCTTGCCCACGTAGGGCATACTCTCTATAGTCAGTGCCATACAGCCGATACGGCACCACCCACCACCGAGAGGTACCCGATGACCACTCCGAAACGCGTCCGTGACGAACTCGACCAGATGATCCAGGAGATCGGACTGCTGGACTCGCTGGACGCCCTGCATGCCTTCCAGGAGCGCAGCGTCGAAGTCGCCGCCGACTCCAGCCTTCCCAGTACGAAGGTCCTCAATAGCCGCGCCCAGGTCTGGCCCACCATCGCCCGCCGCGGTATCGAGCACGTCGAATCGGACCGCGAGCGCGTCTACGGTGCTACCACCGATCCCATCCAGCAGCGCCAGGCCGACGCGGGGTACTGGCGGGCCGGCGAGGCCATCCGTGAGCAGTGCCTGCCACTGATCGTTTCCGAGGACGGCATCGTCGTGCGCGCTTGGTCGGTGAACGAGTGGAGCCAGAACGAGTACGGAAAGTGGGCTGCTGACCTCGGCCGCGCCCTAGACAACAGCGACCTGGAGGAGTTGCGTAGCCCGCTGCTCATCGGTGACGCGCTGCCCACCGCGGGGCAGACCGCATTCTGGCCGGTCTTCGTCGACATCGACGGCAACGTCTACCGCGCCCGGGAGCACGTCGGTTCCTGGTTGCCGACACGCAAGGTTTTCGACCTGGCATTCCCCTCGAACAAGGGTCGCGACGAATGATCGCGCCAATGCTGCGCCGCCGGCGACCGCAGCCTGCCGAAGGGTCGCAGAGTGCACACCCCCTGGTCGTCGATCGTCGCACCTGGGCGATGTTCTGCACGCACTACGGCGCTTGGATGGACCGGCCGGAGAGCGCGGCCGGCGAGCGCCACGAGCGGCGGATGCGCGTTGGCCTTCACCGGGTCTCCGCCGCCCTCCACGGCTGCCGGCGACCTGGGCCGGTCATTACCGTGCATCTTCGCGAGTCCACAGCAGCAGCGATCGTCGCCGCCGCGGACACCGCGCTCCCGACCGCCGGAGAGGCGGTGTTGTCCTACCGTGCAGCCGCACACGCCCTGGCCGACGATCTGGTCCGGCTGCACAGTCGCCCCGCGACGGCCTTCCCCACCGTCGCAGGTCGCTGAGGTCCGCGGGTTCACCAGGGGACGGACCTGTAACTACCGCTCCATGCGGCGAGTAGCCGGGTAGAGTGCGACACCACCGCACTGACCGCCCGTGCCGCGATCGAGGGCGTGCGCGACGCAGCCGGGGTGCGCGACGCAGCCGGGGTGCGCGGCGACACCGCCTGGTGGCTGAGCAGCAACGGGTTCTCCCCACTCCGGAGAACCTGCTGATGGCCTCCCGTAAGGCCGACCACCACTTCGATCTTCTCGTCGACGATGCCCCGCACGAGATCTCTGCGGCGCGTGAAGCCGGCTGCGCGGTGACCATGCGCGACCCGCCCTACAATCAGCACCCCACCGGTGACCGCGTGGGCGGGGTCGGCCCCCCCCCTGTTCGCCCGACTCCTCGCCTGAGTTCCGGAGTCGCCGTGTCGTTGATCGGCGACATGCGACGTTGTCGCTGCGCGGCGAGACCTGCGGGTTCCCCGTCACGTCCCCAGGTCTGGCGATTCCCGCGACAAGACACGGGCGAAGGGACACGCGCATCACTTGCCAGAATGGCAAGTATCCAGTGCACTGGAGTCATTGAGCGCGGCAACCGGCCGGCTCACCGCGCGCAAGGAGAACATCATGCATGACCGCACTGCCGACGACGCATTCATGGACATCCTCAACTCCAAGGCGTGCACCCAGGACCAGCGCGAGCACATCAGCATCGGCATGCGACTCGCCCAAGCAGCACCTGGGTTCTCCAAGGCCAGCATCGATAAGTTCTGCCTCTTCCTGGGCAGTTGCGATCACTCCGAGGAGGACATCGAGAAACTCCGCCGCGTTCTGACCGAGGCCGAGTCCTCCCGGTTCGCCAGGGTGGGCGCTGAGAATGCCGACCGCGACAGTGCGAGTGGTCAGGTTCACGAGGACTAGCGACCGACCTGACAACTATGTGCCACACTGAAGGTAGTACCCCTCCGGTGTCACGCCGACTGCGCGACACCGACAAGCGAAAAGGACCCCACCATGAGTGACCGCGAACCCATCCCCAGCGGCGTCTTCGACGACGTGGCGGGGGTTGTCGGCATGCTCAGTGCCGACCTCGATGCCCCACGGGCGGACGTGGACGTCGCCCTGGTCCAGGAGATGCGCCTGCGAATCGACAGCACCGGCACCTGCTCCACAGCAAGCCCGGCGGCGATGTACCTGACCGGCCTCGACGTGGTGCCGTTCTCGGCGCGCGTCGGTGACGCGCGGATCCAAGTCGCCTGGGGACCGCGGCTGGTGGAGCCCACGCTGCACCTGGCCGTTCTCACCGTCCAGTTCACCGCCGACGGCATGGTTGCCGAACTCCGGCACCGCAGCGTCGGATCGGCAACCGGCGACGACGGCGACTTCTTAGGGGCGGACCCTGTGTCGTGGTTCTCCGCAGCCGGCGACACCGACTTCGCGGGCTTCGCGATCAACTCGATCATCGCCGTGCTCGGAGGATCCGGTGACGACGTGGCCGCGCTCGTCCGCCGGGTAGACCGCCTCAACGATGCGGTGATCTCTGCCTGAGCCGACCACCGGCGACCACCTCTGTGTGTCTACTAAGACGCATAGGCATTGTTGGTGCGTCTTAGTAGACGTATTACGGTGGTAGGGTGGCGTCATGACCGCAACCTTCAAGCCCGCCCGTGAACGCCAGATCGACGCTGCTCTGTACGAGGTGGGTGAAGCGGTGGCTCAGCGCCGGCGGCTGGAGCGTCTCACCCAGGCCACGCTGGCCAAGCGGGCCCACGTCTCGCGCAGCACCATCACCCGCATCGAGTCCGGCGACCCTGGTGTGCGCGTCGGACTACTGGTCGCCGTGCTGCAGGCGCTCGGGATACGCGACGTACTCACCTCTGCCCTGTCGGTGCAGCAGGATCCACGTGCCACCGCCTCCGCCCTGGAGTCGCTGCCGAAACGGGGGAGGATCTGATGCCCAGCATCGAGGTCGTCGACGACCAGCTCGGCCGCGTTGTCGGGACACTGCAGATCTTCGACCGGGGCCGGAAGACCAACTACCGCTACGACCGCGTGGACCCCTCAGGGAACACCCTGCAGGGCGTGTCCGGCAACGACTTTCCCGACGAGTTGTCCGACATGACCCCCGACCGCTGGGGACGCACGTTGGTACAGCGCGAGGTGGGAAACGCCACCCCCGACGAGCACGTGTACCTGAAGTACATGGCCGACGAGACGCGTCCCGGCAGCCTTCGGTTCCGCGACGTCGACACCGGACGGTACTGGGGCGAGGATGCCGAGATTCCCCCACTGCTGCGCGCCCGCGACATCCTCGCGGAGGTCCAGGCCGTGGCTGGCGACCCGCAGCGTCGGGTAAGCGAGCTGATCCACATGGGTTCGTCCTCGATCGGCGGGGCGCGGCCGAAAGCGCATCTGCGCGACGGGGCCGGCAGGCTGTGGGTCGCCAAGTTCGGCGCCGGCGACGACCAGCCCCGGACCGAGGCACGACTGATGCAGCTCGCCGGCGAGCTGGGAATCGACGCGGCCGAGACCCGGTTCGAGCGCGTCGCCAACGCCGAGGTGGTCTTGTCCAGGCGCTTCGACCGCACCGACGACGGCGGGCGCCGGGGAATGCGCAGCATGCGTGCCGTGCTCACCGAGATGTCTTCGCCACCGGAGGCTGCGGACTGGACGGACCTGGCCATGGCCACGCCCGACGCCGAGGATGAGCTGTTTCGCCGCGCCGCGTTCGGAGTGCTGGTCAACAACACCGACGACCATGCCCGCAACCACTCCCAGCTTCGCGGCGCCGACGGCGTGTGGCGACTTTCCCCGGCCTACGACATCACTGCAGACCCCCACCCGAACACCGCTCACAAGATCAGTGTGTACGGCGCCTCCAGTCCCCAGGCCGCCGCGAGCAACCTCCACGCTCTTGCCGGCGAGCTCGGGGTGGACCCTGGCTACGCCCGCGGGTGGGTGGACACTGCGGCGGACACGCTGCAGCGCAACGGTCTGCTGGTGCACCCGCACCTGGCCGCCGCCTGCCTCGACGGGTTCCCGGCGTCGGTGTCGCCGCGGCCGGTGGTGGCGTGTGAGGTCTGTGGGCGGCCGCTGACCAGCCCGGAGTCCATCGCCCGAGGTGCCGGCCCGCGCTGTGCCGGGCGGCGGTAGCCGTACAACGTCACGTCCCCTCACCCCGATTCTGTTGTCCAGGGTCGGGTGTATACGCGTGCGCGAGCGGCTGCGGACGACCCGTAGAAAGGGACATCACAGTTACTAGCCAGGATGGTTGGTAGTGGTTCATACTGGTGTCAGACAGCAAGGGAGAGCAACCGGCTCACCCCACACCCCGAAAGGAACCAACACCATGCGTACCCCCAAGTTCACTGCCGAGGAACTCGCCGCCGCAGCCCCCGCTACCGTCGCCACCGCGAAGCGCTGGGTGAAGTCCGGTCGCATCCCCTCCCTGGAGGTCACCGAACTGCTGGGCTTCCTCGACGACCTGGCCGCCCGGGGCTACGGATTCGGCAACTACTCCCCGACCGTGATGGCCGAGCGTCTGCGCACCAACACCGCCGTTGGACGCCGCCTGTACCCGGCGGCCTAGCCTCCACCGCCCCGCACTGGCTGAGACAGCGCACTGCACCACCACTGAAAGGAACACGCTCACATGGCTGAGCCCCAGTCCCCCACTGACCACCTCCCCGTCGACGGCGACAGCGCCGACGGCAGCATCCGGATCACCGTCACCGAAGAGACCGTCTCCACGCTGCACCTGCACCCGGAGGCTTTCCCCGACGGCTACGACCTCGCAGAGGATCCAGATCTCCTGGTGGACGCAGCCGTGGCCGACGCCATCAGCTACAACCTGGGAGACATCAGCGTCATCGAACGCCACATCTGCGGACTCGACGACCTCGACAACGAGCACCAGGACCAGTAACACCCCCCCCTCCACGCGGCAGGCAACCGGCCCACCGCAACTTCCACTGAAAGGACCCTCATCATGAAGTACACCATTGAGATCGACGACAACGACCGCTTCGAGGGCGCCAGCGCCGAGACCCCTGGACCCTGAACCTGTACCGCGATGGATCCGGCGACCCCCCCCTGGAGTTCGCCGGGGCGCTATGCCTCATCGGCAGCAGCGTCGAAGACGTCATGTACACGGCTGCGAATGCCATCGCCAACAACCGCGCCGCCCTGGTCACTGTCGATCTGAGCATCGACAGCACCTATCCGCACGAGACGATCACCTCCACGGTGAACAGCGTCTCCGTCCCCTCTCCCGCCTCGATGACCGATGAGGATCTGGACGACTGGGCGTCGGACTTCCAGATGCCCTATACCGGAACTTCCCGCAGTGGCGAGGACGCCACCTACGAGGTTCGTATCGACGCGGCAGATGCGTACCAGGACACTCAGGTGGACTGCGCCTTCGAGTTCGGAATCTAGGCCCTGCCCTGCACCCGCAGCCGTGTCGATAGCCCCTCCAGGAGCTTCGGCACGGCTGCTCGGAAAGTCCGAAAGCCGTATCGGTCCCCACTCTCACCGGGGCGGTAGGCTCAGCCCCGAAAAGCTCGCCCGCATCAAGCGCGAGTCTCTCGCCGAGATCCGCCGGATCATTCTGGAAAAGTACCCCGATCTCGACCAGGACCGCGCCGAGCGCAAGCGAAAGAACAAGCGCACCGCAGCATAGAACCCCCCCCGGCCGACATAACCCCGGGCACCGCGTTGGTGTCCGGGGTTATGTCGGTCGGGCCAAAGCGCAGGGGCGTTCAACGAGGGAGAGGCACCATGGACGTAGAAGCGCCAGTCAGCTGTCCGCCGCCGAGGATCAGCGGGCGCGCTCCGAGAGCTTCCTGTGCGATACGCGGCGGAGACTCAGGAAAAGGGGCGACCTGCTCGGTAACGAGGTCGCTGCCAACGATCCGCTATTCGTCTACCCCGCTATCCTGGCGGGCTAGGTGCAGCCCCGGTCCCGGATGCGCCGATCCCGGCGACACAGGGGGACGTGACGTGTAGCGCACTTGCGTGGCTGCGCCGGGGGTGTGCTCTCCGGCCGTGTCCTCGGCGAAAGCCGCGCAGCGGCTGGAGGGCCCCGCAGCGGGGGCGCTCCGGGGTGACCGGCAGTAGCGGCGGCGTATCCGCATGTCCTCGCCGCTATCGCGCACACCGGAAACGGTGCCCTGGAGTACGGCGTCTCCCCAGGTCTCCCCGGCGGTGCCGCTGGGGCTAGTCCCGTCCCGACGGTGTCCCCCGCTCGACCGTCACGACTCGCATGGACAACGCGACTACTTGCCAGGATGGTTGGTAGACCGTACGATACGTGTATCCGCCACAGCTTCCCCACGAAAGGCGCCCATGAGCTCCCTGTCGCGCGTCGTCCCCGGTAACGGAATTTCCGCGCCCTCCAACTTCGACCGACCCCTCGACCAGCGCATGTGCTGGTCCTGCGAATGGGACTTCCACGACCACTTCCCCGCCGGCGGCGCGTCCGCCGTCCGGCCCCAGTCCATCGACCCGCACTGCCACATCCACGCCCCGCGCTGCCCGCGCTGCAACGGCGGGTTCGCCGCCGACTGTGACTGCACCGAAGCACAGGTGGAGGTGTTCCTGCGCCTGGAGAACGAGCGCGAGAACCGCGATGCCGAGATGATCGCCCGCCAGCGCGAGGAGCTCCGGGACCTCGGCTGGAGCGCAGCATGACCACCAACACCCGCACCGGCCACCTCCCGACCTGATCCGCGCTTCGGCGCGCACCCCGCCACAACACGTAAAGGAACAACCATGCTCTACGACGTCCCCAAGACCACCGAGGCTCTCCTGATCACCGGTGACATGATCGCCCGCAATCCCGACACCCCCGCCCGGTTGTCATCGGCGGCGGGGCCTGGTCGGTGCCGGTGCTGCACCGGGTCCAGCGCTTCCACATCGGCGCGAACACCGTGAACATCGCGGTGCGCGCCCAGTCGAAGCAGAACGTGGACGTGGGCGTCGGGGGTGCATATTCTACGAAACCGGATGGCCCGTACGGCAAGCGGGACTTTCAGAGCAAGCAATTACTCATGCTCTCGAGAACGTGTGCCCGCCAGGTAACGTGCAATCGCTATCAATATCAATGCAATCAGCCCAAAGCTCGCTGCCGTCAAAGGCAAAGCTCCGGCGCCGCCAGTTGTAAGCGCAATACCTCCAACAGCGGCCCCGATTGATACACCGAGATAGGTTCCCGACGTGTTCAGTGCTAGAGCCTGGGGTGCTACTGGCCCGGCCAACATGTACAAGCGAGCTTGGATGGCTGGCGAATTCCAGAACGCCAAACCGCCCCAGATTGCCACAACGCAGATAACTGCAGGAATCGGTGCCGGCCGCCCCATCCATAGAAGCCACAAGATGACCATCGTGACGATGATGCCGACGATTCCGACACTCAGGGTCCGGTCAGGTCCCCATCTGTCAGTCGCGATACCGCCCAACCAAATCCCGAGGATGCCAGCTATACCCGACAGGCTAAATGCCAATGCTCGTTCATCAACTCCAGCTGAGCTTGTGGCATCGAGGTAGGGGGCAAGGTAGGTCAACATCATCATGGACCCAGTCATCAGTGCACAATTCGCAAGCAAGCCGAACGAGATAGGTCCGGCACTTAGCGTCCGGAGCTGATCCCGAAGGAGCGGCACCTCCCGTTCGTGATCTTCACGCGGTAGCGTAGGCAAGAGTGCGAGAAGGACTATCATCCCTGCAACGGCCATGGTGGCAAAGCATGCACGCCATCCAAGATGTCCGCCGATCCACGTCCCAATCGGGACACCGGCAGCAATAGAACCGGTCACTCCCAGGGATACAATAGCGATGTAGCGGCCTGTCTTATCTGCAGGAGCCCGCTCTGCGGCGAAGGCGAACACGGCAGGAGTCATCCCAGCTGCAGCCACAGCGGCTACCACCCTCAACACCAGAAGGAGGGGGTATGACGGCACAATTGCAGCCAGACCATTTGCGATAATGAACAAGCATAGACCGACGGTAAATAATTGTCGCCGTGGAATTTTTGCCAGGACGACTGCAGCCAAAGGTGCCACTATGGCTACGGTCAGCGAAAATGCGGTAATGAGCTGTCCCGCATGGGATTCACTCACCCCCAGATCAGCGGCGAGTTCCGGTAGAATACCGGCGATGACATAGTCATCCGTATATAGCACGAATCCTGCGGCGAGCAGGGCGAAGAGCCATGCAGGCATCAGGTTACCTTTCTGTATTAAGAAGATGGCGTAACGCATCTCGTAGCGTCGAACGCAGTTGATATACTGTGAGGGCTCCATGAGGTGTGACGGTGTCAAGCGTCAGGCCACCAACAAGGGCCGAGACCTGCCGGGCTGCCGCGCTTGGGTTGGGCACTTCGAGGCAAGCTAGTGCCGCAGCAATAATGTCATGTAGATCGCTCGCCATCTGCGCAGCGGACGGTGCAAATACAGTCTGTGTTCTTGACGCACGTATGAGCTCAAGGACTACGATCGCCTCCATTCTCCGAGCCTCATCGACAGGGAGAACTTGTTCCAGAAGATCTTGCAAAGCAGTTAGTGCCTCTTCGCCGTCGAGGCCCCTCAACTGTTCGACCGGATGGTGCATGAGTCGCTGTCCCATCCGGTTTCCGGCTTCGTGAGCTGCAGCGGTCAGTAGGTCTTCATGGTCATCAAAAAAGTGCCGTACCGAACCTATATTGAGGTCCGCTTCAGCTGCTACCTTTCTTAGGGTAAGTCCTTCAAGGCCCTCTGCTACTATTAAACGAAATGCAGCATCGATGACATACTGGCGACGTTCCTCTGCGTCTATGCGTGCAGGCATGTGTTTTATCCTCGTTTCTTTTTGACAGATTCGTCCCATACAGGATGGTCGGTTTCGTACGTCTGTTCGTCCTTGGTGAATACCAGGAAGCGATCGAAATCTCGGGCAAACCAACGGTCGTGAGTCACGGCAAGAACTGTCCCGTCATAGGCTGCGAGCGCACGTTGAAGAGCCTCGGCTGACTCCAAGTCGAGATTGTCAGTCGGCTCGTCGAGAAGCAACATTGTCGCACCGCCAAGTTCGAGCAAAAGGATCTGGAAGCGAGCTTGTTGCCCCCCAGACAGGGAATCGAAGTTCTGCTCGGCGGAATGGGCGAGCTCGTAACGAGCTAGCACTCGGGACGACTCTTCTCGCGGCATTCCACGTCGGTGCTCGTCACCGCGATGCAGTATCGAGAGCAGACTACGGCCGCGAAGGTCGGGGCGTCCATGTGTTTGAGCGAACCAACCCGGACGGACTCGGGCGCCTAGACGCGCGGTACCGTCGTGCGTCACTGGATCAATCTGCATCTCGGCTACAGGTTCGTGTTCAGGGGTGGGGTCATCGCCGCCGGCTGCGAGCAGACGAAGGAAGTGTGACTTTCCAGATCCGTTCTCGCCGAGAACGGCAACGCGGTCACCGTACCAAGCTTGGAAGTCGAAGGGTCGGACGAGTCCGGTGAGTTCGAGTCGCTCACAAGTCAGAGCCTTCTTGCCAGTCCTGCCTCCATGTAGACGTATCGCAAGTTCTTGATCTCGCGGTTGCGCCTCAGGCGGACCAGCCTGTTCGAACCTGGCTAACCGAGTCTGCGCCGCCCTGTACCGGGAGGTCATATCTGAGTTATAGGCCGCCTTCTGCTTATACATCTGAACAAGCGAACGTAACTTTGCGTGCTCGTCATCCCATCGGCGCCGCAGTTCGTCCAGCCTTTCAAACCGCTGCGTGCGTGCATTCTGATATCCGCTGAAGCCACCAGAGTGAGCCCATGCGGTATTACCTGCACTGCCCAGCTCGAGAGTGACGATACTCGTGGCGGTGTTTGCGAGAAGTTCGCGATCATGGCTTATATAGAGCACGCTCTTATTACATTCAACCAGCCGGTTTTCAAGCCAGCGTTTGCCTGGGACGTCGAGAAAGTTGTCTGGTTCATCGAGAAGAAGAATATCATCGGGGCCACGAAGGAGCGCGTTAAGTATGAGGCGCTTCTGTTCGCCGCCCGATAACGTCGTCACCCGACGGTCCCGACATTTCTCGAATGGCAATCCGAGGGAATCTGTGGCGCACACATCCCAAAGAACCTCTAGATCGTAACCGCCTTTCTCGCCCCAATCGGCCAGAGCGGATGCATACTCCATCTGCTGGTCAGTATCGCCAGTAGCGGCAACCGCTGCTTCGGCAAGACGCAATTCAGCAGCGGCTTCCTGCAAGGGCGGAGGAGCCACAGATAGTAGCAAGTCTTGGACTGTCCCGGTATCTACGAACTGGCGCATCACTCCAATCGACCCATGGCGAGAGACTGTCCCTGCCTCGGGACTGAGCTCGCCGGTGATGATGCGTAACAATGTCGTTTTTCCTGCCCCATTCGCTCCAATCACCGCTACCCTCTCCCGAGGTCCGACACGGAACGAGACGTCGCGGAGGAGGGGCCGGCCGTCGGCCAGCGTGTAGCTCACCGACTGTGCTTCGAGGTAGCTCATGGGCGAGCATTGTATCACGGGTGTGACATACAACGGAAGGGACTGCTGCACGGATAGGTGACATCAAGTAGTCACGCTGCGGACGCGGCCGTGACGCTCATCATCGTCTCGTATTCCACCGGCGTCAACTGTCCCAGGCGTACCTGCCGACGCCGGCGGTGACAAGTTCGCTCAATCCACGTGACAATCGCGATGCGCAACGACTCGCGGGTGTCCCAGGCCCGTCGGTCCAACACGTCTTTCTGCAGCAGGGCGAAGAACGGCTCCATGGCCGCATTGTCACCACACGAGGCAACCCTGCCCATCGACCCGACCATCCTGTGAGTATCCAGGACATCCAGGAATTTCCTGCTGCGGAACGGACCACCGCGATCGGAGTGCGCCACACACCCTGCCACCGCGCCGGCACCACCAAGGCCACTGCTGCGGATGGCCACAGCATTGTTCAGGGCACGCACCGCCAGCTCATCACGCATGTGCGAGTCGATCGCGTAGCCGACGATCCGCCCGGCGAAGACGTTCGTGACCGCGCGACAGTAGATCTTGCCTTCCCCGGTGGGGTGCTCTGTGATGTCGGTGAGTCGCAACCGGTTAGCGGTGTCGGCGGCGAACACGTGCCGAGTTCTGCCGTGCTCATCGACGACCCTGCAGCGATCGTCATGCACAGCAGGACCAGGCTTCTTGCCGCTGCTGGCTCGCTTTGCGCCGAACACACTGAACCAACTGTTGGCCGAGGCAATCCGCCAGGCAGTGCGATTCGACATCTCTTCGCCGACCTCGCGGGCCTGGTCGGCCAGCAGGCGGTACCCGAACTCCGGATCATTGCTATGCGCGTCGAACAGGGCGTTGGCCCGGTAGGCCTCGGTGAGCTCAGCGTCGGTGACCGGGGCATCGACCCACCGGTAGTAGCCCTGGCGGGCAAGATGAAGTACCCGACACGTCACCGTGACGGGGATCCCTGTCACGGCAAGGTCGTGGACGAGCGGGTACATCATTTTTTCGGCAGGTTCGCCTGCGACAAATACGCCGTGGCCTGGCGCAGCACCTCGACCTCTTGCTCGAGTAGCCGGTTGCGCTTGCGCAGCTCACGGACCTGCTCAGCGTCAGCACGTGTCTGCCCGGGTGTGGTTGCCTCGTCGATGTCGGCGCGGCGCATCCACTTCTGCAGCGTCATCGGGTGCACCCCGAAATCAGTGGCGATTCTGGCGATCGGGACACCGGGTTGCCGGCCCCGGGCGACGCGGACAACGTCGTCACGGAACTCCTGGGGATAGGGCTTGGTCATGTTGATCATCCTTCCAGACCCGCCCCGCAGGGCAAGTCAGATTAGATGTCACCTAACCGTGCATCAAACCCGTCCCTGCGACGGCCGAGCGATCCGCAATCCGGGCAGGTGTCGTCCACGACGACGGGTACGGCGTTGATGATGGTCACCGCGCCGGCATCGGCGGCGTTGGTGATGCTCAACCCAAGTTCCGCGGTACGGCAGATGGTGTCGGCGATCAGATTGCCAGTAGGCTGCACGTCAAGGTCCTGGGGTTGGTGAGGGCGGTCATGGTGAGGTGTCAGAGCTTCTCATCATGCACCCTGTTGCCCCAGGACCCCTACATGTTGTGCCACCACACGGCGCTACCCTTCAGCAGCCACGCACTCTAAATCGCGAAGAGCCCGTAAATCTACTTCAGAAACGCAACACCCGGAGTATGCAGTATACATAAATTAATACATTTGATGTTCCTAGCCGGTACCACCGCCAACAATTAATGCGTATCCAAGTATTCCGAGTGGTATCGACCCGATAGCCATTGGAGTAATGACAGAACTCAGGATCAGCAGCGATCTAATGCGCTTCCGAAGTGCAATCGCCATTATGATTTGAACTGAAACCAGTAGAAAAAATAAAGAAAAGTTGTCGAAAAAAGCAAAAGTTCGATCACTGAAGGAGGTAGCATATGGTTTTCTGTATAGGGCGGGAATAACTTCTAACCATACCCAATACAGGTAACTGGGGCGGAAAATGCAAAGCGATAGCGTCGATACACACAGTAATGTGCACAGAATTGCAGTGAGTATATCTTTGAGGGGCGAGACTTCATTATTCTCTTCCTGAAATGACATTACTATCTCCGGCAATTATATATGGTTTGGCCACTCCATACTCTGCGGCCGCTGCCATCATGTTGGAAGCACCCTGGGCGAGTCCCGTTTCTGCGCCGGGCTTGTAGTCGTATACATCTAGGAGGTGTCCGGTCTGTTGCCATTCAATTCTTGGTTCACCACCTGCTTCTGTCGGCTCGGATACCCGTACAGTAGTTGTCGTGGTGAACTGATAGTGGCCTAGGGTGTGAACATGGTCACCTTGCGACCCTGCCGCTGTCCGCCATGGTCCGGCATATGTATACTTTACTGGCTTGCCAGTCTTTTCGTATTCGGCCTTCGCGTTTCTTATCGCGACCTCGCGATCTTGTTTCGCAATAACTCCAGGCGCAACAGAATTGTCATTGTAATTGTTCGTTTCATCGGTCATCCATGAGTCAACTACTGACGGTTCCAGAAAATATGTTTCTCCCGTGTTCTCAAAGTAGTGATCCAGGGCCTTGTTCGCTTGAGGCTCGCCTAAGCGATTGAAGTTTGCCGAGATTGCCCGCCTAGACGCCAACACGTTGACGGTTCCATTCCCCTGCGGGTCCTCCTTTGTGTTATATGGAGATTCTTCCAATCCGAGATCGGGGTCCGCTGGAAGAAGTCCGGTATCGTATGATCTAAACTCTAGATTCTCTGTTTCGATATTCTCTATTCCGTCATTCGGAAGATTATTGATAACACTCTTTTTCTTAGCAATGTTGGTGTTTTGTTTGTCGGGGTCGGCCAGGATCGGCAGTACGCTCGTGCGGTCCGGATCGACGACCTGCACCAACTCCCCGGTCTCGTTGTCGACCTCGTAGTAGGTCTCCACCGGTCGGCCGAGCGCGTCATAAGCCCACGGGGCTTTGACATGCTCGACGACGTTACCGTCGGCGTCGAGGACGTCGACACTGCCGTCGGGGTTCTTCACCATCTGCCCACCGGCGGGCACGTCCATGTCGAAACGGTGCTCGCGTGGGGAGTTCACACCCTCCAACAGGATCAAGGATTGTTCACGCCCGTTGCCCCAGTTGATGTCGCCGCGGTGGGCGCCGTCACGGCGACGCCGGTCAGCCAGGATCGCCCCGGCGGCACCGGCGAGTGCTCCACCGGCACCCAACGGGCCGACCGGTAGACCACTGTCATCGTCGCCGTCGCCACTGCTTGCCTCGTCAGCGGTGGAGGCGGTGTCGTCAACTCCCGGGGCTGGTACCGCAGCGGACGTCGATGTGGCACTGGAGGTGTCGTCTGTGTCATTACGGCCGGTACCGTCGGCACGGCCGTCGTTGCTGTTGGTCGGGTCGGTGAGTTGTCGTCCTTCCAGGCCGTCCTGGCGGGTCACACTGGTGGCCCCGGTGGCGGTGTCGGCGGTCAGAATCTCGCCGGTGGCGGTGCCATTGTCGGTGATTACCGCTGGGCCGTCGGGAGTGTCGACGACGCGGACGTCACGGGTGTTGCCGTTGTCGTCGGTGACGGTGGTGTTCCAGGGGATGACCTGGGGCACGTTTGACCGGGCGGTGTCGCCGGCCGAGGGACGGGTGGTGTCGGTGGGTTCACCGGTGCCCATACGCTCGGCCAGCCCGGTGCGTGGTTCGCCGAGGCCGCCTAAGTCCATGTCCTGTTGGTATTCGCTGTCGGGTCGGTCGAAGCCTTCGTACTGGTGGGTGCGCTCGGGAGCTGGTTGAGACCCGCCGTTACCACCGCCGGGTGGCGGGGTCGGGGTGGGGATCTCGCGGCAGACGAACGGTGGCCACTCGTTGCCGGTGGGCTGTTGTCCGGGGTGGGCGGCTCGCCAGGCGGTGTCCATCGCGGTGTTGTATTCGGCGGTCTGGCGTTGGCAGCGTTCGGCCGGGGTTTCCGCCGCGGCACTGCCGGTGGTGGCCAGGAGAAGTGGGGTGGACAGGAGTCCGGCGGCGGCGAGGCTCGCGGCGTAGCGGCGCAGCCGGCCTTGACGGGTCTGAGGGGGTGTCGTGGTCACGGTGAGGTTTCCTTTATCCGGGGCTACCGCTGTGAGCCCGAACCAGCGGTGGCTTTACGCCACAGGGTCAGGAACCCGGAGACCATCAGCCCGCCGCCGATGATCATCACGATGATGTAGACAAACATCACCGGCACGTAGCCGTAGTCGCTGATCGGGTCGGCGATGTGCTCGGAGAACGTCAACGCGGCCAGCACGACCAGCACGCCGATGATCAGTTTCGATACCGGGATCCACATCGGTTCGGTCACGGTGTCGTCTTTTCGGCCTGTCTGGTCGGTGTCGGGAGTGCTGGCGGTGACCGGCAGGGACGCTGGCGTTGCCGTAGCTGATGCGGTGTCGGTGGGCTGGGTGGTGGTGCTCATGGGTGAATCACGGATCCTTCAGTGAGCTCTGTGGTGTCGGTGCGGGACCGACTCGTGGGTGGTTCTGGCGGGGTCGAACCGGGTGGTACCGGTTTGAGTAGCAGTGTGCGGGGCTGGTGGTGTGGGGCTGGGGGTTCTAGCGGATGCGGGTGGCGGTGCCGTGGACACTCACCGCATCAACAGAGGTCGGTGACGTCGTCGACACCGTGACATAGGAGCGCACACTCACCGGTCCGGCACAGCCGTTGACCTGAAGATGAGCCCCGGTGAACCCACCCGAGGCGCGCTTGTACTCGGGGTCGATGGGCATGGATACCAGATCCACATCAGTGACCCCACCCGGGTCCAGGTGGGCCGACACGGTCGGGGCGGCCTCCAGTTTGCCGTCGAGACCGACCTCACCGCGGGCGGTGGCATCAGCACCAGCGGACACCCCGGTGATGTTGGGCAGCTCGACCTGCACGCTGGGCCCGCCTTCCACCCCGGCGGTGGCATTGGGTGCGATACCTGCGGTGCCGGCGAGTTCGACGTCCACCCCGCCGGAGATGTCGACCCCGCAGCCGATCTGGTAGCCGGTGGTGAACATCGCCCCTGTCAGCTCGGGGGCACCGGCACCGTCGATCCAGACGTTGCCGGTGAGGGTGCCGAAGGCCTCGCCGGTGGTGGTCGAGGCGTCCAGGGGTGGGGCGATGTTGACGGATTCGTCTGATTTGGCCGCGTGCAGGACCCATCCGTCGGCGGTGGTGCGGGAGACCTGGCGGTCCGGCAGGTCGGTCGGCCCACCGGTGACCGGTGCTGGCCACGGCAGGGTGGGAGCGGCTGCGGCCGGGGCGATCGCGGTCAGGCCGAGGGTGGCGGTTACAGCGACGCTGAGCGCTGCAACAGAGAGTTTCGGGATCTTTGAGGCTGTCGACAGTCCCGTGCCCCGGGAGTGTTGGTGGGTGGTTGTGTCTGTGGTTGTCTTCGTGGTCGTCATGGCAGGTAAATGTAGTGCGCGCTCTGCAGGTGTGTTGGGTGAATGATTGTCACAGTTTGGTCTCATCACTGCAGGCCGGGGGTGTTCTCCGGTCACGGTCAGGTCACAGTCAACCCGGCGTGTCAGCCTGGGCAGGCCGGTGGCGATCCTGATGGTTGATGTGTCAACCAGGCGGGCATGGTGCGGTGTCTGTTCGGTGCCTGTGCAGTGTCCGTGCGGTGTCCGTGCAGGCTGTGGGTGTGATGGGTACTGTGGGTGCTATGGGTGGCTGTCGAGAAGTCGACGGTCATCGTGGGTGGGGCGACTCGCAGGCCAGAGGGACCTGCTGCCGCGTTGGCGATGGTCACGGTCGGGTCACGATCACCCCCGTCGTGGCGTGCGGTGCTGGTACGTCGATGTGCCGATGTGTTTGTCCACGTAACTCCTTTCGGGGGTGAACACCCGGCGGGGTAGTGAGCTTGGGTGCTGCCGCGGACACGAAGGTGCCGGCAGGTCCCGGTAACGCTGTGCGCTCAGTGCCCGATAGGCAGGCAGAGGTTGACAACCTACGTCAGTAACAACCGGTGAAACCTGACCAGGTCTCACCTGCGGATGTCGCGCTGACCCCGCGACCGGTCCATACAGAGCCCAGAGGGCTAGAGGAGCACAACGGGTCTGATGCATGATCTGAGACAGGTCGGTTACGCTGCCGTGATGGCAGGTGTTTTCATCATCGTCTCGTACTCCACCGGGGTCAACCGTCCCAGCCGCACCTGCCGTCGCCGGCGGTGATACGTACGCTCAATCCAGGTGACGATCGCCACCCGCAACGACTCCCGGGTGTCCCAGACCCGCCGGTCCAGCACGTTTTTCTGCAGCAGGGCGAAGAACGGCTCCATGGCCGCATTGTCACCACACGAGGCAACCCGGCCCATCGAGCCGACCATCCGGTAGGTGTCGAGGGCCGCCAGGTATTTCCTGCTGCGGAACTGGCAACCCCGGTCGGAGTGCACCACGCAGCCGGCAACCTCACCGCGCCCGCCGGCGATGGCACCACCGCGGATGGCCACCGCATTGTCCAGGGCCCGGACAGCCAGTTCATCGCGCATGTGCGAGTCAATGGCATAGCCGACGATCCACCCGGCGAAGACGTCCTTGACCGCACAGCAGTATAGTTTGCCTTCCCCGGTGGGGTGCTCGGTGATGTCGGTCAACCACAACCGGTTCGCCGCCGAGGCACTGAACCGGTGGCGGGTACGCCCGTCGGCGTCGGTGATGGTGCACAGATCATCGTGCACCGCCGGGCCCGGCTTCTTGCCGTTCCTGCCCCTCTTTTTCCCGAACACCGACCACCAGCGGTTGGCTGAGGTGGGTCAAGTCCCTTGTAGTGGTGTAACGCTTTGATCCTTTGTTTGAGGTTCTCAGGCGCTGAGTTCAAGTCCGGTACCCGTGTCGGTACTCACCTCCGCCCCCGTGCTCTCGATGGACGTGAGTCGGCACCGCGCGAGGACCTCAAGCCCGAGGTAGCGTCGCCCCTCGGCCCACTCATCGGTCTGCTCGGCCAACACGGCCCCCACCAGCCGCACGATCGCAGCACGGTTCGGGAAGATCCCCACACTATCGGTGCGCCTGCGGATCTCCCGATTGAGGCGCTCGGCGGGATTGTTCGACCAGATCTGGGACCACACGTCCTTCGGGAATGTCGCAAACGCCAGAATGTCGACCCGGGCCGCGTCGAGGTGGTCATGAACGTTGGGCAGCTTCTCACCCACGTAATCCAAGAGCCGGTCGAACTGCGCTTCTACCGCGGCCGCGTCGGGCTGGTCGTAGACGCTGTGGAGCATCGCTTTGACCGCTGGCCACATGCTCTTCGGGCAGATGCCCATGAGGTTGGCCGCGTAGTGCGTCCTGCACCGCTGCCAGACTGCGCCGGGCAGGTTCGCTGCGATCGCATCCTTCAGACCGGCGTGGGCATCGCTGGTGACCAGGCGCACCCCGCCCAGGCCGCGGGCTGTGAGGTCGGCGAAGAACTCATTCCACGCCGTGCCGGTCTCACTGGTGGCCACACGCAGGCCGAGGACCTCCCGGTGGCCATCACCGTTGACCCCGGTCGCCACGAGCGCGACGGCGTTGACCACGCGCCCACCCTCGCGGACTTTCATCGTCAACGCGTCCGCGGCGACGAAGGTGAACGGACCAGCCTGATCGAGGGGCCGGTGGCGGAAGGCCTCGACCTGCTCGTCGAGATCAGCGGCCATGCGTGAGACTTGGGACTTCGACAGGGCGTTGATGCCCAGCGTCTTCACCAGCTTGTCCATGCGGCGGGTGGAGACGCCTGCGAGGTAGCAGTCGGCGACGACGGTGATCAAGGCGGACTCGGCGCGTTTGCGCCGTTCGAGGAGCCATTCGGGGAAGTAGGTCCCAGAACGCAGCTTCGGCACGGCCACATCGATTGTGCCGACCCGGGTGTCGAGTTCGCGGTGGCGGTAGCCGTTACGGCGCGTGGTCCGGTCCGGGGAAGGCTTGCCCCACTCGGCTCCTGCCACTGCGTCGGCGTCGGCGGAGAGCAGGGTGTTGATGATGGTCTGGAGCAGGGTGCGCATCATGTCTGGAGACGCTTCGGACAGGGCTTCACCGAGGAGGGGGTGAGGGTCGATAATGTGAGGAGCGGTCATCGTTGTGACTCCGTTCGAGGATTCTGTGGAAGGTTGACTCGAAGGACCACACGGTGGCCGCGCCCGTATCCGCGGGCGGGCCGCCGTGCGTTACACCACTCAAGGGGGCTCGACTGATCTCCGACCTCCTTCAGACATACCTCGACCAAGACCAACTGCATGCGATCACTCTCGGTGAGGACGTCCTCTGGTTCGATGTGGGAACGCCCGATCGTCTACTCGACGCCTCAGCAGCACGACGGGAGGCCGTCAACCAGAACGCATCATCTTCGCGCTGATAGCAACAGAACATCGGCCGAAGGGCTCACCGCTCATGCCTGGCTACACAGCAGGGCTTCGAGAAAACGATTACATACGTTTACCGTTCCCGTCGCGACTGGGGCTGCCGCACGGACTTGTAAGAACCAACTGCGACGCCCTTGTCGAGAATTCCCAGACACTTTTCTAGGCCATCGGCGACGCCTTCGGCCAGCTGACTGTCGGCGGGGCGTTTTCATTTGCCACGGATATCGGGGACGTGACGGTACGGGCAGAATCCCCAGCGCTGCGATATGAAGCTAGCCTATTAGATGTACTACTAACCGCATTGCGAGGTAGCCACTGACCACCACCCGCTACGTACATGCCACACATAGGAGTTTTTCACATCGGCTCACTGTCTTCCCTCGGTTGTGAGAGCTCCTTCGAGGTCATCGGCCTCGTCACTGAGGTTCTGTAACTGATCACCCTGAGTGTCTAGCGGCACCCCCCCCCCGCAGCCCCGGGCGACGCGGGGGTTTCGTGTGTCCGGGTCCGTGCGGGTAGCTACAGCGTTAGGGCGTTGCAGCGACAGCGCTGTAGGGCTACGACGTCCGTTTGTACCCGCCCCTGTCCGCCGATCCGACCCACCGGGCGACCCCACCGGGTTTCGTCACAGTGACATTAGAAGGCCCTCAACTGCACAGATGTAGGTTTCTAGACTAGTAACCAGGGTGGCTCTGTGCAGGGGTCTACGGTAGACCCCTGCGCGGGCGGACCGTGGCCGGGTACATCGAGGTCAGGGTTGTTGCGTTGCGTTCGGGCGGAATCGGGCTGCCCGGAGGTGCCCGGTGCACAGTGCCCGCCAAAGGTGGCGGCGGCGGCGGTGGCGGCGGCGGTGGTGATCCCCGGGCGCCGGGCCCGGGGGTCCGGCCACGCGGTCTCGGCGCCACCGGCAGTCTGGGACTGAGGGAAGTCGCACTTCGTCGGCGGCAGATGTTGGTAAATTTATCGAATCTTTCGATACGGGGTAAAGTTACCGTCTCGCCCGACACATGGTAAAGTTACCGCCATGCGAAAGCCCATCGACTCCCCCTTCAGTCCCGGTTCCGACGCCGTCCCCCAAATCTGGGCCGGGCGGGCTAAGCAGCTGAGCGACTGGCGCGACATCGTGAGGCCCCGCCGGCACTCCGGTGTCTACGAGCGGGGCCGAACAATCCTCGGTGAAGCCGGGCTGGGAAAATCTTCGCTGGTCGGCCTCATTGCGCGCCAGGCTGCCGAAGCTGGCGACTGGGTCACCCCCCAGCTTCGAATCCCGGTAGGAAGTGACCCGATGAAGAAGGTGGCCAGCGCACTCCTCGACCTCGCTGCTACTGCTGGGTTGTCCACTCGCCGAGACCGGAGGATCGCCGAACTTCTCGCACGGGTCGAGACGGTCGCTGCGGCTGGAGTATCGCTGACACTGAGGGGCTCCGCCGGTGCCGGAACAGAGCCCTACACCGCACTCACCGACCTACTCGTTGAGGTAGGACGCGCCGCGATAGACGCCCAAGCCGTTGTCGTTATCCGCATCGACGAGGTGCAGAACATTGATAACCCCGCAGCGCTTTCGCAGATACTGACCGCGCTCGGTGACGCCTTGGCGTACGAGATTACGGTGGGCGCCCCCGGTGACCGACAGTTCACCCGCGTTCTCCCTCTCGCCGTGTACCTAACCGGGCTGCCGGAGTTCACCGAAATGGCCACGGCCCGGCAGGGTGCGACCTTCGCCCGACGCTTCCAGACGGACGTCCTGCGACCCGTCACCGACGCAGACCTTTCCGCCGCGCTGCAGGTGTTCCTCAGTGACGGGTGGCCGGTTATGCGTGACGCCGGTGGTTTGACCCCGGTGTACATGGAGCCCGGTGCACGCGACACCATCGTCGAACTGTCCTGTGGGGAGCCATTTCTGTTCCAGCTTGCTGGAGCGCAGGGTTGGTACGCCAACGCCACCGACACGATAACTCGCCGTGACGTGCTGGAAGGATGGTCCCGGATTACTGGTGAAGCGGAGGCGCACGTCCTGAGCATCCTTGACCGCCTACCCACCCGCGAACGTGAGTTCGTCGAGGCGATGGCTGCGCTCGAACCAGGAGACCGTACGATGACCCGAATAGCTTCCGATGCCGGGTTTACTGCTGCTCAGGGAGCCGGCACCACCACCCGCCGCCTGGATACAACCCGCGGAATCATCGACAGAGGGAAGCCGTACACCTTCCGACATCGGGCCATTGAGGCGTACTTGACCTCGACCTGGCCGCGCCTGTATTTGTGACAGCGACTCGGCGAGCTGCAAAACACGCGCGATATCTATCTCCGGAGGACTCTGGCTACGCGGCGATATCAGGTACAGCAAGCCCGGCGCCCAGCGACTCCGCAGCGGCCGCCGCCATCTCCATCTGCCCGGGCAGCCAGTGCGCGTACACCCGCGAGGTTGTCGCCGTGGTCTCGTGCCCCAGCAGCGCCGAGACCATCGGCAGCGGAACGTGGTCAGCCAGCATCGCCGAGGCGTAGTAGTGCCGGAAGCCGTGAAAACTCACCTTCTCCGAGATCCCCGCCGATCGCCGGGTACGGGCCACCTGCGCGCCGATGATGCGGGAAGACACTCCGAAGCCTTCCGCGCCCGCAATCGCCCACCCGGTCCCGGCAGCGGCCAGCTCGGCGGCCAGGGACGCAGGAACCGGAACCGTGCGATTCGACGCCACCGATTTGAGCTCCAACGGCTCCCCGCGGCGATGGGTGCATTGACGCGAGACCATGATCTGGCAATTCGCCACGTCCACGTCCGTGCCCCGCAGCCCGGCAACCTCGCCGGCGCGCAACCCCGTGGTCACCGCCACCCGGATCGCCAGACTCAGCCACGCCGGGGCGTGCCGGAGGAACAGTTCGATGTGCCGCTCGGCGGGAACCTCGCGCGCGGTCACTCGGCGCAGCCCCTTTGAGCGCACCCGGACCCGGGTCACCGGATTGCGCTCCAGCACGCCGTCCTCGACGTATCCCAGCAGGATCCCGCGCAACTGCGAGACCCGCTTGGACGCCGTGGTGGCCGCCAGGGGCCGCCCGTCGCGCCACGGTCTGCCGGCGGTGAGTTGCTGGGCCCACTCCTGCACGGCTGCCTGCGTCAACTCCCCCACCGCCACATCGTGCAACTCGCCCAGGTCCGCCAGCAGCCGATTGCGGTTGTCGCGGGTGGACTGCCGTGGCCCACATGCGGCCCACTGAGCCACTGTCTCACCGAGCGTAATGTTGCCGGCGTCCTCGGGCCCCGCCTCGGCGCCGGTAACGCCGTGGGTGATGATCTCGGCCTGGCGGGCGACCGCGAGGTCTCTACGCGGAAAGCTCTCGGAGCGCTCGACTCCCTCGGCGTCCGGGTAGCGAACCACCCACCGCACGCTGCCCGTCTTGGGTTGCCCGTTCGCCGGCCGCCGCTGCACCATGTCTGGCCCTACCCGTTCTATCCGCTGTTGTTCGCTGGGTGAACGCCGTGGGATCAAAAGGCTGTGGCGGCCGGTTAGGTGTTCTAGGTTAGACGGTATGTCGCAGCGGCGGTGTTACATGCAGGAAGCTCCCGGTCACACGGGCGAGTGTGAAACCGGGAGCTTCGAGCGTCTATGTGCCAAACTAGACTGTGGCGGAACGGCACCGGGACCCGCGTCAAAACCGGATAGAGTTTCAAGGGTGATCGCGTCACCCGATCAGCGGTGATACTAAACTAACACCGGCACCTCCGTGCACGCAACAGATGTTCACGAAGAATTGCCTACCAAACCACCGCAGCCTGCCGAACCGAAAGGACCAACCGACGTGGCCGAGCACACCGCCTGGTGGGAGTTCATAGAATCCATCAAAGGGGACATGACGACGAAGGCGCTAGCCCATCATCTGGGCGTATCCGTTCCTACCCTCAGTCGTTGGAAACGCGGGGCACACCCCGACCCCAACCTGGTGATCGACGTAGCCCGCGTGAGCAACGCCAACATCATCGGCGCCATGGTCGCCGCCGGGTACCTCTCCCCCACCGAGGTCGACGCCTACGTGCACGGGCAACTCGCCCTCTCCGATGTCCCCCTCACTCAACTTCTCCGTGAGGTGGCCGACCGCATCGACCACCTGGAGGACCAACTGTCCACCGACCAGGACCCCGCGGCGGCAGCCACCCAGCGTGGACGGTCCATCCTGAACGGGCTCATCGGCTGACGGTGCCTGCGCGGTGGACGCCCTATGGCTGCGAGGGCGTCTCAGGACTTCGGGCGGGGCCGGGAGTGCACTCCCGGACACTAGAGGATCGGGACGTTACAACGGTATGCCGCTAGCGCTGCATCACTGCAACGTCGTAGCGGTGAAGTGTTGGAGGGTTACAGCGCTACTGTCTCAACCATAAGGAGCCCGCCGGGAGCGAGTTCATCCAGACGCGAGACGAAGCCGTCGACCGGAGAGATCCCGCTACCGGCGGGACCTTGCAGGGGCTGATCGGGGTTCTCTGGTTCGACGTCGCCAGCGCACTCCCCTGTGCGCGTCGAGATCACCCCGACGGTGACCTCGGCTACAGGCAGGGTTCCCGGCTGCGTCCGGACGATCGCCGCTCCCCCGGAGTCTCCGCTTCGTGCGCATGCCGACGACGGCATCACCCGGTCCTCCCCCTCCCCGCGCTCACCTTCGGTCGGCAGGACCATTCCGGACTCAACCTGCGAGGTGGCCCCGCGCAGGAGCACCTCACGTCCCACTGACAGCGGGTCGACCAGCAAGGACATCGGCGGGGTCACCGGGACCACATCGGTCGGCAGGTTCGCCGACGTGGTCACGCTGCCGGGGTCGGTGATTTCGACTAGTGCCCAGTCGGAGTCGGGCATCCCGTTGGCCACGATGCTTCCGACCTCGGTGTGATCGGTGTCGGTTACCGTGTCCCCCACCGCTCCGCAGTGTGCTGCCGTCAGGGCGTAGCCCAGGCCGGTCTCCGCGGTAAAGGAGAACGCTACCGAGCACCCGGAGACCACCGAGACCTCGGGGTCCCGGCTGTGGATAAGGATGCGGGCGCCGCGCGGCCACGGCGGTATCGGCGAGGTCAGCACTTCGGAATCCACCGACTGGGAGGCTGATCCACTGGCGTGCTCTGCCTGCTTCATGGCGCTGGGATCGGCAGCGCGGTTGGTCCCGCCACCGTCGACGAGCAGCAGGATGAGGGCAACGATAAGTGCCGCAGCGATCAACCACAGCGCGGAGGTGACGGCTATCAGCCACGGCGAGTAGCCGGGCTTTGGAGTTGAGTTACCAACGTGGTTGGTAGATGAGGAAGTCATAAAAGATGACATTACAGCGTCACGCAGCCATGACGGCACAACGTTAACGCTAGGACGCTGCAATGTTGTCGTGCTGCGGGGACATGACGCTGACGGTGGGACGTTGTAGCGCCCTTTTCTACTGCTGGTGTTGTCCCGGGGACGGGGCTCATCGATAAACGCCGGCGTACAGGGCCGCCCGATGTCCGCAGGGATGCGCGACGACGTTGCAACGCTACCGAGTCCCGACGCTACAGCTGTAGGCCCACCGCGGCGTAGCGGTACAACCCTAGCGCTACGACGCTGTAATTCAGTGAGGTTGAAGCGACAACGTTGTAACGATGCAGCGCCACGCCTGCCGCGCAAATACGCCGTGGCGCTGCCGCTGTGTCGCGACAACGTTACTGAAGCAGCGCCACAACGTCCCAGAGCTGCACCGTCTAGCCGTTAACGGCTAGACGGTGTGCGGTTCCAGCGTTGGGACGTTAACGGCTAGACGGTGTGCGGTTCCAACGTTGGGACGTTAACGGCTAGACGGTGTGCGGTTCCAACGTTGTGACGTTAACGCTGCGATGGTAACGGTACACCGCTATGGCCGCACAACGTTGTGGTCACAAAGCTGTGAGGGTACAACGTTGTAACGCCGCGCATCCGGAGAATCCGGATGCGCGGCGTTACGGGTGGGGGAGGGGCACGCTACATAGCAGCGACGTGGCCTACCCGCGAGGGTCGGCGTGCTCGGCGTCCTCGATGACATCGGCGAGGTCGTCGTAGAGCTCGACGATGTCCTCGGTCAGCTCCTGATGCTCGGGGCTGTTGAGGTCGATCGGAAGGCCGGCAGCTGACATTGCGATGTCGCCGGAGGCGACAACGTCGCGGCGAGTGTTCAGGGAGACGATCCGCGAGATCATCTCGGCGGGGATTTCGACCGTCCGGGTCGTCGATGCGGAATCGCAGTCGAATATTCTCGGGGAGATGGCAGGGGAGAGTGCGCTGGTCATGGCTATGCGCAGCCTTTCAGATAGTGGTTTCTTGCTGTGGCGGTAATCAGGTTGTCGGCCCCTCCGGGAGAGAGGGGACGAAACGGGCTCAACGACCTGGCGGTTCTGCTGGTTGGGCAGAGCAACCTAATCGTTGCCGACCAGTATGCCATACGGGGCGCCCGCCGATGGAGGAACGCTGCCTGGTTCCGCGAACACTGCTGGTTTAAGCAAATCGTGATAGTGTAAAGCAAAAGGTACCGGATAGCGCAACTATTCCGAACGTATCAAACACGACTCGCACCACCCGAGACCCGACACCGACGCCGTCCGAGACCCAGAAAGCCGCCACAGCCATGACCACGAACAATGCTTCCTTCCCCGTGTTCTTCAACAACACCGACGCAGCCCGCCTGGCCGGTGTGAGCCGACGAACTATGCTGCGCCCCACCCGCCTCGGAAAGCCGTCCCCCTACACCGACAACGCCGGCAGACCCGTCGACCCCATGCCGCGGCTGGGCAACCAGACCTCCTGGCGCTGGCCCGCTGCCCGCCTGATCGAGGCGCTGCACCTCACCGACGACGAGGCCCGTGCCCTGCTGGCCGAGCCGGACCGCGCCAGCGCATAGAAGAATCCCCCACCGGTGCCCGCCGGTAGGGGATTCGAGCGCCACCCCGTTCGCCACGGAGCCACCGTACAGCCAGGGGGGCGCAAACGACACTGAAGTTTCAGCCGCAACTAGGAGCATAGCAGCAGATGGACACGACGTCCGGCGACAACGCCGCAGCTCGCCTCACCGACCTTCTCAGGGCCACCACCGGCGACACCCTGACCACCACGGCCGAGCACGCCCGCGCGTTCATCCGACCCTTGCTCGACGCAGGCTGCCCGCTACTGCCGCTGCGCACCGACACCGGCAACCAGAAAGCCCCGGTCTACCCCGGCGGCTTCAACGCAGCCTCCACCGACCACGACACCTGGGACCGGTGGCTCGACGAGCTCTACACGACCGACCGCGGACCTGGAACTCCGGCGATGGGCCTGGGAATGCGCGTCGGAACCAACGCCGTCGTCATCGACGTCGACGACCCGGACGAGCACGCCGCCTTCACCGAATTCTGTGCCCACATCGGTCTCGGCGACCCCGGCGTACCGACCGTCACCACGCCCGGATCGACGGACGCCTCCGGTGCCGTGAAGCACCACTCCGGGGGCCACTGGTGGTTCGCCACCGTGCCTGGCGACATCCCCGCACGCCTGAACAAGACCATCCGCATCGACGCCGCCGGGCGCACCGACGCCGACATTCCCACCGATGAGGTCACCGACCCCGCCACCGGTACGGTCACCCGTACCGCCGCACCGTCGTTCGCCCTGATGCTGTCCACCGGCTTCGTGGCGATCCCGCCGACCCAGCGTGATGAAGGCCTCTACCGGTTGGCCGGGCCGGTCAACTCCGTGCCCGAGAACTTGCGCACATACCTGCGCGAATTGGAGGTCTCGCGCGGCAACGCCGAGTCCGAGGCGCTGCGCGAGCGGATCGCCCGGCGATCCCGGCCGCGCACCGATCAGCAGGAGGCCCTCGACGAGGCGATCGACGCCTGGGGCGACCAGCACAGTTGGGCCGACATCCTCATGCCGCAAGGTTGGGAGATCACCGGCCACGACCGCTGCGGGTGTGAGCAGTGGCGCCGACCGGGGGCCAGTTCCACCAAGTCCGCAACCGCCCACGACTGCACCGTGGGCACCTACCTGAAAGTCTGGACCGACAACGCCGGGGCCTACGGGCTGACCAAGGACGGCACCTACTCCAAGATGCAGCTCAACGCCGCGATGAACCACGCCGGCGACACCCGCGCCGCACTCACCGGTGCCGGCATCACCTCCGGGCTGACGAAGATCGACACCGGCATGTTCGACCTGCGCGAGCGCATCCGAGCGATCAACGAGCAGCAGGCCGCGGCTGCCGGCGTCGACGTCAACGACCCCGACCTACCCGAGGTGCCCTACGACGAAGCCGCCTACCCGCTGGGCCACCCCAACAACCCACGGCTGGTCGAGCGGATCTTCGACTTCAATGACGTCACCCGGGCGATCTACCACAGCGCACGATCCCGGCCGGTCTACACCTCACCGATGACCCTGCTGTTCTCCGAGCTGATCCGTGCCGGGCGCACCAGTTCGCACGGAAGCCACACCGAACTCGACGACCAGCTCAGCATGTTCGTCGCGCTGTGCGCCCGCTCCGGCGGCGGCAAGTCGGTGGCGATGTCCATGATGCAACGCCCCAGCATCTTCCTGCGCGGCGGGCTGAGCCACCGCAACCGCGAGGCCACCACCCCCGCCGGCGACCTGGTCGTCGGCGGGCTGGCCTCGGGCCAGGCCATGATCGACGGGCTGGCCGAGGAGGTCATCAAGCCCGGAGACGACGAGGGATCGCGCCCGGAAAAGGTGCTGGCCATGCGCAGTCCCGCCGTGCTGACGATCATCGAGGACGAGCTGGACAACCTCGCCGCCAAGTCGCAGAGTGGCTCGACGCTGTCCAACACGGTGCTGTCGGCCTGGTCCTGCGGCACCATCGGCGACCTGTCGCGAACCCACGGTATGCGCATGATCAACGGCGTCGACGACCCCTACACCGTCTACCTGGTCGGCGGCATACAGCCTGCCCGAGCCTCGACGATGGTGGGGCGGGCGGCGGTGTCCTCGGGACTGGCGCAGCGCGTGTTCTTCATCGCCACCGAGGATCCCTGGTTCGACGACCCGCAGTTGGGTTCACCGCGACCCGACGCCGCGGTGGTGGCCAGCCCGCAGGCCGGCGGGATGCTGGAGTGGGACGACGGCAAGAAGCAGTTCTGCCTGCCGGCGGTGCCGAACTCGACCGCCGTGGAGTTCTGCCCGGAGATGCGCCACGCCATGCGGCTGCAGAACCTGCACACCGCCCGCGGCGATCAGGATCCCCGCGACACCCACCTGACACGTGTGCGGTTCCGGCTGGCGTGCCTGATGGCGCTGCACAGCGGACAGCGCAAGGTCACCCCGGAGGTGTGGGAGTGGACCTCGGCACTGATGGAGCACCGCCGCCTGGCGTTCGCCTTCGTGGAGGAGGGCGCCGAAGCCGCCGCCCAGGAGGAGGCCGACGAGCAGTCGGTGCAGCGCCGCCGGGCCGATGCTGCGTCAGCCGACCAGATCGCCAACGAGACCGCGGAGGTTGCGTCGGCGTTGCTGGCGAAGTTGCCGCCGGAGGGGATGACGCGCTCGCCGTGGCGAAAGAACATGGCAAAGCGCCGCCGGAGGTTCTTCGACGCTGCCGTTGCCGAACTTGAGAGCTCCGGGCAAGTCGTCCGGGCGGCCACCGAACGTGGCGGCGTGAGGTACTTCCGGGCCCCCTAGGGTGGTGTATGAGCCGCTAAAGGTGGCGGCTAGAACGTTTAGGGTGGCGGGGCCGCCACCCATTCTGACCTGCGACAACATCTAGGGTGGTGGGGTGGCGGGGGGGGGGGGGGGGGAAGCCCCCC
>NZ_JBQSYJ010000027.1:0-25705 GCF_052379185.1 Corynebacterium sp. AOP12-C2-36
CGTGGGATGACTTAATCACCGAATACATAAACCCCACGCTCGATCTTCGCCCCCTCCCCTCCCCGTGCGTCAAGGTTCGGTGAGGTAGTTGGTGAGCAGCTCGTTGGCCATGAAGTCGACGTCGTAGGCGTGCTCCGGGGAGAAGAGGGGTCCCCAGGCCGTGGCGTCGTAGCTCTTCACCAGGTCCCGCCCCATGCCGACGACGTGAAACTCGATCACCGAATCGTCCACGATACGCACCGAGGCGAGATGGAGATCGTCGCCGAGGGACTCTGTCGTGGCATGCCAGTTCTCCAGGACCTTCCCGGCGAGCCGGTAGAGGTAGTCGGCTCCGTACCCGACGTCGACCATGTGAATCCCACTCCCTTTCATCTGTTTACACCTGGGACGAAAAAAGACCCCCGGCTTCCGATCAGTGATCGGAGGCCGAGGGCCTATCTAGTAGCGGGGGCAGGATTCGAACCTACGACCTCTGGGTTATGAGCCCAGCGAGCTACCGAGCTGCTCCACCCCGCGACGGGTTACTGTCCCGGAGAAGTTGTTCTCCGTGTCAGCGACTCCCATAGTGTAACGCACTGCCGGACGAATGTGAAATCGCAACCACACTCCGGACAAAAGAGCAGCGCACCGGGGGTTTCCCGGTGCGCTTCCCGTCTCTGGTGTCTCAGCCTGGCTGACCCGAGGAACTACTGGGCGTCAGCGACTGCGGCGTCCAGCTCGTCCAGGGCCCGGCCGAACTCCTCGAAGGTGCCGTTCTCGCGGGCGTCGTTGACCTTGTCCATGGCCTCACGGATCGCCGAGAGCTCGGACTCCGACGGCTCGTTGCCGCTGGCGGAACCGTTGTCCGGGGTCTCCGCCGCCGAGGACGACGGCGAGGAACTCGTGGACGAGGTGCTGTCCGAGTCGGCGTCCGAATCGTCCCCACCGGCGGCCGCGGCGTTCTCGTCGGCGGCGTCACCGCCGGACTCGGCGATCTCGGTGACCGCGTCCGGGTCGATGCCGACCTGCTCGAGAGCCTCGGCGACCGTCGGGGCGTAACCGACGGAACCGTTGTAGCTCACCAGCACGCGCAGCAGCTTCGGGAAGGCGGACTCCTGGTCGGCACGCTGCGAGTACACCGGCTCGACGTAGAGGATCTGCCCGTCACCGACCGGCAGCGTCAGCAGGTTGCCGTTGGTCAGGGTGTTCGTGCCCTCCAGCAGGGTGCGCTCGCGGGCGATCTCATCGGACGACATCATCGTGTCCTGCGCCTGCTTCGGCCCCTGTGTCTGGGTGTTCGTCGGCAGCTGGCGGACGTAGATGCGACCGTAGGTCTCCGGGTCGGAGCTGACGGTCATGTGCGCGGCGAGGAACTCACGGCGCAGACCACGGAACGGCGTGATCAGCTGGAAGCTGGGCCGGTTCGTCTCGGGGTCGGTCGCCACCACGTGGTACGGCGGCTGGTTGAGCTCCTGGCCGCCCTCGGGCGCCGTCGGGTCACCGGGTACGGACCAGAAGGCGTCGTTGGTGAAGAAGGTTCCCGGGTCGTCCACGTGGTACTTCGCGATCAGTTCACGCTGGACCTTGAACAGGTCCTCCGGGTAACGCAGGTGCTCCATCAGCTCGTCGCTGATCTCGTCCTTGTCCTTCACGACGTCCGGGAAGACACCCTCCCACGCCTTGAGGACCGGGTCCTCCTCGTCGAACTCGTAGAGGTCCACGGAACCGTCGTAGCCGTCGACGACTGCCTTGACGGAGTTACGGATGTAACTGACCTCGTTGGTGACCGCCCGCTGCTGCGAGGCGGGGTCCTCGGTCAGCGTGTCCTCCGTGGCGGAGTCCAGCTCGGTGCGCTGAGAGTAGGGCAGGTTCTCCAGCGTGGTGTAACCGTCCACGATCCACTTGATCCGACCGTCGATGACCACCGGGTAGGTCTTGGAGTCGGTGGTCAGCCACGGGGCGACCTTGTGCACGCGCTCGCGCGGGTCACGGTCGTAGAGGATCTTCGAGTCGTCGCCGATGACGTCCGACAGGAGGATATTCATCTCCTGGAACTTCGCGGCGTACATCGCACGGGAGAAGATGTTGGACACGCCCACTCCGCCGTCACCGGTGTAGGTGTACTCGGTGTTGTCGGTGTCGTACTCGCGCGGGGTGCCGGAGCCGTCGTCGCCGACGATGGCGTAGTCGGCGTTCGCCTGATTCGTGCCGGCAATGACCGGACCGTAGTAGATGCGCGGCTGCTCCATATTGAGTTCGAGCTCGCCACCCTGGCTGTCGGTCTCCATGTTCTGCAGGTCGGAGACCGTGTAGATCGGGTAACCACCACGTGCGGACGCGGCGTCCTGCGCGACCTCGTCGACGGTATTCGCCGGCGCGGCGATGAAGCCGTTGCCGTGGGTGTAGACGGTGTGCTGGTTGATCCAGTCCGTCTGGTTGCCGGATAGGGCGTTCGGGTCGATCTCACGGGCGGCGACGACGAAGTCACGCATATCGCCGTCCACGTCGTAGCGGTCGACGGAGAGCTCGTCGGGGAAGCCGTAGAAGTTACGCAGCTGCTGCTGCTGGGTGAACGTCGGGGAGAGCACGTCCGGGTCCAGCAGGCGGATGTTGGACAGCGTGGCGTCGTCGTCGGCAATGGAGCGGCGCTCGCTGGCGTCGCCGGAGGTCTGGCCACCCCAGTTGCGCTCGTAGGTCACCTGGCCGTCCGGATTCTCGTAGCCTTCGCGGGCGCTGTCGGTGGCGGTCTCGATGCCGTACGCCTGACGCGTCGACTCGATGTTGCGGGCGATGTACTCCCGCTCCTTCTCGGCACGGTTCGGGTTCACGGAGAACTGCTCCATGACCGCCGGCCAACCCACGCCGATCGCCAGGTTGGCGACGACCATCAGGGCCACGGCCAGCGCCGGGATGCGCAGGTCCTTCAGCACGATCGAGCTGAAGAACATCGCGGCGACGAACAGGGACACGACCAGCAGCAGGATCTTCGCCGGCAGGATCGCGTTGATGTCCGTGTAGGAACCACCGGTGAAGGTGTCGTGCTGGTTGTTCAGCAGGGCGTAGCGCTGGAACCAGTAGTCCACTGCCTTGAGCAGCATCCAGATGCCGGCGATGATCGCCAGCTGGCGGCGGGCCGGAGCACCGATGCGCGCCTTCTCCCCCACCCGCGGGTTGCCGGTGCTGATGGTGCCGAGGAGGTAGTGCGCCAGCAGGTTCACCAGGAACGCCACGATGACGAGCACCGAGAGCGTGCCGAGCACGAAGGTCAGCAGCGGCAGGGTGAACGCGTAGAAGCCGAGGTCCATCTGGAACTGCGGGTCCTGGACACCGAAGTCACCTCCGGAGAGGAACAGTCGCACGGTTCGCCAGTTGCCCTGGGCGATCATGCCGGTCACCACGCCCGCGATCAGCGGGACGATGATGAGGAACGGCCGGATCGCCCGGCGGATCTCGGCCCGGTTGATCGTCAGCGGGGAGTCGTCACCGCCGAGGCCGATCTGGGACACGTCGGGGAAGTCGGATTCCTTCGGCGCCGCCCGGAAGGCGGCGAAGCACGCACCCCAGACGATGGCGGCGGCCACGAGCCCGAACACGATGAACAAGATCACCCGGGTGACGAGGACGCTGAGGAATATGGCCTGGAAGTCGATCGACCGGAACCACTGCAATTCGGTGTAGTTCGAGACGAGGACCGGGACTAGGAAAAAGAGCAGAGCGATCACCACGGCGACCACGCCGAGGATCTTGGATCTGCGTCCTGGTTTTGGAATCTCCGGGATGCTCAAGGGTTCAGTTCTCTCCTGCTGTCGGTCATGAGAGTCGGACCGACCCCCTGGGTCCGGCGGTTGACGTACCGGCGGCTCGGGCTGTCGGATTCCGACGACAAAACTGTCTGGGTCTAGACTACTGTCCGCACCCGTCCGACGTCACCGTGAGGTCCACCTAGATGAACGCCAGTAACCACACGAGCGACATCCGTCCGCTCAACGCCGCCCTCCGCGAGGCCGTCGACTTCGTCCACGCCGAGGGCTGGGACCGTCCGGCGACGCTGTTCGCCCTGGTCCCCACCGAACTCGTCCAGGACGTCATCGCCGCCGGCGACGACTCCGGGGAGGACGGCGCAGACGGCACCGGCGCCGCCACGTCCCCCCTCTCCCTGATCGTGCAGGACGACCTGCCGGACCACATCCAGCCCGGCTCCGACGAGCTCGGCGAGTACGTGGCGACGGTGCGGTGGCCCGAGGTCGTGGTCGGTGCCGTGCTGGCCCAGGAGATCATGTTCCGCAACTCCGCGGACCCGGAGGCCGTCCCGCGTCAGGCGCGGATCTTCACCGGCGTCGTCGACGGCGGCCCGGACCGCACTCTGCTGCAGCTGCGCCCGGACGAGACCGACCTCGCCGACGACCCCTTCGCCGAGGACAAGGTCGAGCTGCTCGGCGGCATGGACGGCGCCGAGATCGCCCCCGGCGTGACCGCGATGCTGCGGTTCACCTTCGAGGACTGATCTGCATCAGTCGCAGGTGGGGGCGTCCCCACCGTTGTTGTAGGCCTCCAGGGCGTCCACCGCCCCGTCGAGGGAGTCGACCGACAGCAGGTCGATGTCCCCGTCGTAGGAGCGCCCCGCCGCCTCACTGCAGTTGTCGGACGGCACGAGGAAGACCTCGGCCCCGGCGTGCTGGGCGGCGGCGATCTTGTGCGTGATGCCGCCGATCGGCCCCACCGTGCCGTCGGCGGAGATCGTGCCGGTGCCGGCGACGAACTTCCCGCCGCTGATCTCGCCGGGCGAGAGCTTGTCGACGACGGCGAGGGAGAACATCAGGCCCGCGCTCGGCCCGCCGATGTCCTTCAGGTTGTAGCGGACCTTCAGGTCCCCCGCGGGCTGGGCGACCATGGTGACCCCCAGGTACGCCCGGTCGGACTCGCCGGCGTCCTCCGCCGCGGACGCCGAGGCGTCCGACGACAACTCCTCGGGAACCTCCCCGAGGGTGACGGACTCGGTGACCTCCGACTGCCCGCGCTGCACGGTCAGCTCGACCTCGTCGCCGGGTGCGTGCTCGGCGACGGCCGCGGCGACGTCCGCCGGCAGCGTGACCTCGGTGTCGCCGACGGCGGTGATCACGTCGTTCTCCCGCAGCGCGCCGGCGGCGGGCGCGTCGTCGGCGATCTCGTAGACGGTGGTCTCCAGCGGACGGTCCAGGTAGCCCATCGCCGCGACCGTCGCATTGGACTCGGAGGCGGCGAAGGCGGCGGCGTTGCGGCGCGCGACCTCCTCCGGCGTGGAGTCCGAGGGGATGACCTGCTCGACCGGCACGATGGTGTCGTCGCTGGCCAGCCAGCGCTTCATCGTCTCGGCGAGGCTGAGCTTCGTCCGCACCGCCACGGTCGTCATGTTGAGCTGCCCGTCGGAGTCCGCCAGGTCCTCGTCCACCTCGGCGTCCGTGCCGGTGATGTCGACGACAGGGGTGCCGTTGACGTCCCCCAGCGTGTCGTAGGTCGGCCCCTCACCCTCGGCGGCGAAGGGGACCGTGAGGTTGACGTCGGTGCCGGGGATCGTCGGCACGGCGAGCAGCGCCACCAGGGCGACGACGGGGACCAGCCCGACGACGACCGTGCGCACGCGCCGCCGACCGGCGGCGGTGCCGGACGTGCCGGACGTCTTGCCGTCGGTACGGTCGCTGGAGTCGTTGTAAGGGGGGATACTGGAACTCACCCACGACACATTACAGGCCCGGACGGACATGGACGGTGTTCGCTGTCAGCGCACGCGGGGCGGTGCGTCCCGCCGCAGGGCGCGGGTACTCTCGTGGCATGAGCAATTTCGGATTCGGATTCAACGGCCCTGACGACGAGTCGGACGACGAGCGTCGGCGGCGGGAGAACGAGAACGGGGGCCCGAACAACTCCGGCAACTCGGGTAGTTCAGGCGGCGACCCGTTCGGCTTCGGTGCCAATCCCTTCGGCATGTTCTTCGGCAACCAGGGCGGCCAGGGGGGGCAGGGCGGCCAGCCGGGGCTGGGCGACATCCTCGGCCAGTTCGGTTCGATGCTGAGCGGCTTCGGCAAGGACATGAACTCGCCGGACGCGCAGGGTCCGGTCAACTACGCCCTCGCCGAGCGCATCGCCCGCCAGCAGCTCTCCGGCACGGCGGCGAAGAGCAAGCCGTCCGCGAAGGACAGCCAGGCCGTCGCCGAGTCCGTCCGTCTGGTCGAGCTGTGGCTGGACGAGTCCACCACCCTGCCCGCCGGCGCGACCGGGTCGGTCTCCTTCACCGGTTCGCAGTGGCTGGACGAGACGCTGCCGCGCTGGAAGCGGGTCATCAACCCGCTCGCCGAGAAGCTGGGCGACGCCACCATGCAGGGCATGCCCGAGGAGATCCGGGCGCAGATGGGCCCGATGGCCGGTATCTTCAACCAGGTCAACGGGATGAACTTCGGCATGCAGCTGGGCCGCGCGCTCGGCGAGCTCGCCGGCAGCGTCGCGATGTCCACCCAGTGGGGCATCCCGCTGGCCGAGGGGTCCGTCGCCGCCATCGCCACCGACCGGCTCGACGACCTGTCGAAGAAGCTCGGTGCGGAGCGTCGGGAGACGTTGATCTACCTCGCCGCCCGCGAGGCGGCGCACCTGCGTCTCTTCCAGCACGTGCCGTGGCTGGTGGAGCGGGTGATCCTCGACGTCGAGGAGTTCGCCACCGGCCTGAGCCTCGACAACTCCGCCCTGGAGGAGGCCAGCCAGGAGTTCAACCCGGAGATGCTGGGTGACCCTGAGAAGCTGCAGGAGATGATGTCGCAGCTGCAGAACTCCGACCTCTCCCCCACCATCGTGTCCTCCACCGACCACGCGCGGGTCCGTCTGGAGACCAGCCTGTCGCTCATCGAGGGGTGGGTCGACGTGGTCGTCGGCGAGGCACTGGGCGAGCGCCTGCCCGTGGCCTCGAGCATCGGCGCGGCGTGGTCGGTCTACCGCGACAACGACCAGCCCGGCATGGAGGCCCTGGTGAAGACGGTGGGCATCAGCCTGTCGGCGCCGAAGGCGTCCGAGGCCGCCGAGCTGTGGCGTCGCCTGACCGTGGCCGTGGGCACCGAGCGTCGTGACGACGTGTGGAACCACCCGGACTTCCTCCCGGTCGACAGCGACCTGGACTCCCCCGCCGGGTTCATCGACTCCATCCTGGCCTCCCAGGAGGACATCGAGGGCTTCGATCCCATCGGCGAGATCGAGAAGCTCGAGCGCGAGCTCAACGAGGGCTTCGACGGCCCCGACGACTCGGACGACTCGGACGACTCCGACGACGCCGGCAAGTAGGTCAGTCCACGTCCCCGGACTCGTCGGTGTTCCCCACGCCCCAGCGCCCGTAGGCCTCCAGATATCCGGCGGCCCGCTCGGCCTGGGGCGCTTTCGCCGCCCACTCGTGGAACTCGGGGCCGTGGTCCGGGATCCAGGTGTGCACCAGTTCGTGGATGATCACCGAGTCCAGGACGTAGCCGGGCACCTCCTTGAGGCGGTCGGACACCCGGATCCTGCCTGAGTCCACCGAACAACTCGCCCACCGGCGCGACATGTTGCCCACCCAGCGCACGCTGCGGAACTCCGCCCTGCCCTCCAGGTACTTGTCGTTGAGTTCGGCGGCGCGCAGCAGCAGATCGTCGTCGGACGCCTGCCCGGCGGCGGCGCTGTTGCGGCGGCGCACCCGGTCGACGAGGTCGCTGGTGCTGCGCCGCAGGTTCGCCGCGTCCATCGACATGGGGGCCAGGACGATCACCCGGCCGCGCTCCATGCGTCCGGCGATGGTGCGTTCCCGGCGTGCCGACAGCCGGATCTCGACGTCCGGGGCGAAGTCGTCGACGACCTCGAGCTGTGCCCTGGTCGGGGTCCGTCGCCGTCCTGCCATGGTCCACCTTCCGCGGTGTCGTCGACCCGCTGCACAGTGCGGGAACGCGGGCTACACTGTGCATGTCGGGAGCTTGTGTGCCAGTCAGGGGGATTTTACATGACGTCGACCGTGCTCGGGGGTGCCAGCGTGGTGATGCTGCGTGAGGCGACCTCGTTGATCCTGCGTTCGCCCCGCCACCTCCAGTTCGGGACGGTGCCGTCGCACTCCCTCGTCCTGGCCGTGCCGGACGGAGTCTCGGCGAACCAGGTGATGCTGGTGCTGCGTGAGGCCAGGCGGCCCGTGGAGTCCGCCGACCTGGCCACGCGGCTGGGGCACTGCGGATTCAGCCCGGAGCACGCCGACGGCATCCTCGACGACCTGCGGACCGCCGAGCTGTTGCGTCCGGTTCCACCGACCGGTGCCGCCACCGTGCACGTCACCGGGACGACCGGGACGAGCGGTGCCCTCCTGCAGGAGCTGATGCGCTGCGGTGTCACGGCTGCTCCCGTCACCCCGGGCGCACCCGCGTTCGGGCGCCTGTCGGGCAGGTCACTGGTGGTGCTGGCAGGGCAGCTCTTCCCACCGCAGGACGTGACCCACCGTCTGATGGAGCAGGGTGTGCCGCACCTGCCCTGCGGAGTATTGGACGGGCAGGTGGTGATCGGACCACTGGTGCAACCCGGAACAACCCCCTGTCTGACCTGTATCGACACCCAGATGCTGGCGGAGGATCCGGAGTGGCGGCTCGTCCGCGCCCAGGCGCCCGTCGGCGAGGGCCGGACGGCGTCGTCGATGACCGGACTCGCCGCCGCGGTGTTCGCCGGGATCGTGCGCGACATCCTGGGGGCACGCACGACCGGCGGTCCCGCCGCCGTGCCCGCCGTCCGGTGTTTCCTCGACCCGGTGAGCTTGGACGTCACCGAGATGCGTCCGGTGCAGGTGCCGGGGTGCCCGTCCTGTCAGGCCGCGCTCAGCGGAAGTTCCGGATGATCCCGAGGACGTCCTCGCCGAACTGCTCGACCTTCATCGGGCCGATGCCCGGCACCTGCACGAGCTCCTGGGGTGTCGTCGGTGCGCGGTGGCACACCGCGCGCAGCGTCGCGTCACTCATCACCACGTAGGCCGGGACGTCCCGCGCACGGGCGGTGGCGCTGCGCCACGAGCGCAGTTCGGCGACGAGCACCTGGTCGACGTCACCGGCGTGCGCCTCGCACAACCCCAGGATTCGCTGCTCCGGGGTGGTCAACCGGGTGCCGCAGGTGGTGCAGGAGTCGCTCGGCTTGGACTTCTGACCCGACTTCTTCTGCCCCGCCGACTGGGCGGCCTGTGCCGCGGCACGTTCCTTCTCCCAGGGCACCATGCCGTCGAGGAACCGGGTGCGCCGCCGGGTGGCCTTGCCACCGGGCTGGCGGGCCTGCGACCAGGACAGGTGCAGGTGTTCACGGGCACGGGTGACACCGACGTACAGCAGCCGGCGTTCCTCCTCCACCGCGTCCTCGGCGTGCGCGCCCTTGAGCGCGTGCCGGATCGGCAGGGTGCCGTCGACCAGGCCGACGAGGAACACCGCGTCCCACTCCAGACCCTTCGCCGCGTGGATGCTGGCCAGGGTGACGCCCTGCAGCCGGGGCGGGTTCTTCGCCTGCGCCCGCTCCTTGAGCAGCCCCATCAGCGCCGGCAGGTCCAGCCCCGGGGAGGTGGCGGACAGTTCGGCGGCGAGGTCGGCCAGGGCGTTCAGGGACTGCCAGCGCTGACGCTCCTGGGCGCCGTCGGGTTCGGACGGAGTCAGACCGACGGGCAGCAGCACCGCGCGCACCTGGTCGACGAGGTTGCCCTGCGGCTCGTCGACGCGGGGCGCCGCGTCCTCTCCTGCCGACCCTGCCGAACGTGCACGCGCCTGCACCTGCCGGGCCGCCTGGCCCAGGGCCTGCACCGCCTGACGGATCTCGGCGCGCTGGAAGAAGCCGTCGCCGCCCTTGACCTGGTAGGCGATGCCTGCCTGGTCCAGGGCGTACTCGAAGGCCGCGGACTGGGCGTTGATGCGGTAGAGCACCGCGATCTCGGCGGCCGGCACACCGTGTGCCAGCAGATCGCCGATGCGCCGGGCCACCTCCGCGGCCTCCACGGTCTCGTCGGGGAACTCGGAGAACTCCGGGTCCGGACCATCCGGACGCTGGCCCTCCAGGGTCAGCCGTGTGCCTGCGGCCCGCCCCTTGGCCTGCCCGATGACCCGGTTGGCCAGGTCCACGACCTGCGGGGTCGACCGGTAGTCGCGGTGCAGGCGCACGGTGGTGGACGAGGGGAACCTCGTGGAGAACCGCAGCAGGTGGTCCGGGGTCGCACCGTTGAAGGAGTAGATCGTCTGGTTGGCGTCGCCGACCACGGTGAGGTCGTCGCGGTCGCCGAGCCAGGCGTCCAGCAGCCGCTGCTGCAGCGGCGTCACGTCCTGGTACTCGTCGACGACGAAGGTGCGGTAACGCTCCCGGAACTCGTCGGCGATGCCCACCTCGGACTCCAGCAGGCCGGCCATCGACTGCAGCAGGTCGTCGAAGTCGAGCAGCACCCGGTCCGGGGAGGCCTTGGCCTGCTCGTAGCCCTCGAAGATCTTCACGAACTTCTCCGGGTCCACCGGGCAGTCCCGCCTGTCCGGCCCGATGTGCGCCGGGTAGGCCGTCGGCGCGATTAGGGAGGCCTTCGCCCACTCGATCTCGCCAAGCAGGTCGGCCAGCAGGGTGCGGTCGGGTTCCAGCCCCACCGCGCGGGTCACGCGGGCGACCAGCGGGAACTTGGAGTCCAGCAGCTCCCAGGGGGTGTCGCCCATGACCTTCGGCCAGAAGTAGCGCAGCTGCTGCATCGCCGCGGCGTGGAACGTGCGGGCCTGCACCCGGGCCACGCCCATCATCGTGAGGCGCTCGCGCAGCTCCGCCGCGGCGCGGTTGGTGAAGGTCACCGCCAGCACGTGGTCGGGGTTCACGAACCCGCCGGACACCAGGTGGGCGATGCGGTGGGTGATCGTCCTGGTCTTACCGGTGCCGGCACCGGCGATGATGCTCACCGGGCCTCGCGGCGCGGTGGCCGCCCGGAGCTGCTCGGGGTCGAGTGCGTCCAGGTTCAGCTGGTCGAGTCGTCCTGACACGGGTCTAGGTTCGCCTCCGTCGGGGATGGGTGTTCACGTCAGTTGTCGTCCGTCCCGCCGGTGATCCGACGGATGTAGAGCAGCCGGTCGCCGGGTTCCACGGTCTCCGCCTCGGAGGAGTCCACGCGGTAGAGCACGCCGGAGCGCACCACCCCGAGCACGATGTCCTCGAGGTTACGTGGGTTGCCGCCGACCTCGTCCTCCCCCACCGCACGTTCGGCCACGGAGAAGCCCTCGTCCGGGCTGAGCAGGTCCTCCATCATGCCGGTCACCGAGGGGCTCACCGTGGCCAGCCCGAGCATCCGCCCGGCGGTCTCCGAGGAGACCACGACCGAGTCCGCGCCGGACTGGCGCAGCAGGTGGGAGTTCTCCGACTCGCGGACGGACGCCACGATCGTCGCCGAGGCGGCGATCTCACGCACCGACAGGGTGATCAGCACCGCGGTGTCGTCCTGGTTCGGGGCGACGACGACCGCGCGGGCGCGCGTGACCCCGGCGAGTTTCAGGACGTCCGACCTCGTCGCCTGCCCGCGTACGGTGACCAACCCGCGCGAGGACGCGTGGGTGAGCGCCTCGGGGTCGGAGTCGACGACCACGATCTGGGAGGACGGGACGCCGTCGGCGAGCAGGGCGGTCGTCGCCGCGCGCCCCTTGGTGCCGTAGCCGATGACGACGGTGTGGTTGCGCATGTGCCTTCTCCATCGACGGATCTGCAGGGTCTTGCGGGACTCCTCGGTGAGCACCGAGAGCGTGGTGCCGACCAGCAGGATCAGGAAGATCACCCGCATGGGGGTGATGACCAGGATGTTGACCAGCCGGGCGGACTGGGTGACCGGGGTGATGTCACCGTAACCGGTGGTGGACAGCGACACGGCCGAATAGTAGACCGCGTCGAGGAACGTGACCACACCGGTGTAGCCGTCGCGGTCGACGTAGACCACCGCCGAGGAGAAGAAGATCAACGCCAGGGCGTAGAGCATCCGCCTGCTGATCAGCCACCACGGGCTCACCGGCGCACTCGCCGGGATGTTGACGATCTTGATCAACGAGCGGGGCGGGAGCGCGTCGATGTCCGAGTCGGTGCGGAAGCGGTCCCTGAGTCGGTCCCTCACTGCCCGTCCCCTTCCCTTTCACGGCCGATCAGCGCAGCCAGTTCAGCTGATGTCGGCAGTGTACCCGGTTCATAGGTCTCGTTGGACAGCACGTAGTGGAATGCCGCGCGCACCGACTCCGGGCCGACGTGTCGTCCCAGCCGCGCGGTCTGCACCTTCGCCCAGGCCAGACGGTACACCGCGAGCTGCAGCTCGGCGGAGGCGAGTTCGGCACCGCCGGGTTTACGCCCGGTCTTCCAGTCGACGACCACCCAGCCGTCTGCGTCTTTCGGGCCGTCCCTGAAGACCGCGTCGATGCGTCCCTCGAAGACGTGCCCGGCCAGCGTGACCGAGTACGCCCCCTCCACGCTCTCAGGCATCCGGTCGGCCCACCGGCTGTCGAGGAAGCGCTGCTTGAGGTGCTCCAGGGCGGGGTCGGTCAGCGTCGCGTCCGCGGCACCGGGCAGTTCGTCCTCGTCGATGAGACTGGCGGAGCCGTAGTGGCGCTCCACCCAGTTGTGGAAGGCCGTGCCGCGTTTGGTGTAGGGGCGCGGTTCCATCGGCACCGGACGCCGCCGACGTCGGGCGAACTCGGCGCGGTCGCGCGACAGCGACACCGCCTCGGTGGCGGTGAGCCGCGGACCCAACGGCACGACGACCTCCGGGACGGCCGCGGCGAGGTACTCGTCGATCAGCACGCCGGTCTCCTGGTCCCACTGGTCGGCGAGCGTGCCCTTGTCGGCGGACGGCCCCGCCCCAGCCGCTGCTTCCGCGGCGCGCACGCGACGGATGCCGTCGACCACCGCCGCCGCACCGTCCTGCGAGGGGTCGGTGAGGGTGGGGCGCGGCCACACCGCCGTCGGCGCCTCGGGCAGGACGCGCTGGTAGTCGGCGACCAGGTCGTTGCGCGCCGCCGGGTTCTCCGGCACCATCACCTGGTCCTCGCGGTGGTGCGGGCCCTTCTCCAGGCGCGCGAGCTCGGTCTTGGAGTAGTCCATGCCCAGCGGCGACCAGGTGACGATCGACGCGGGGTCCGCCGCGCCGTCGGCGCTGACGCGGTCGCGCAGCAGGGTCAGCGCCACGGACGGGTCCACGGGTTTCTTGTCGGCGTTGTTGAACGCCGCGCCGCTGACGAGCAGCACCTGCTCGCTGCGGGTGACGGCGACGTAGAACAGCCGGTCGTCCTCCCGGGCCCCGTGTTCGCCGAGTTCGACCTTGAACCGGTCCTGCGCCTCGACCACGCCCTTGCGGTCCTCGACGTCCCTGAGGTCCAGGACCGGGGCGCCGGACGTGTCGGCGGTGTCTTCCTGCCGCACGGAGGCGGGTTCCGCGGCGTCGCCGCGCAGGCCGGACGGCAGGAGGCGCGCGTTGGTCGTCCAGGACGACACTCCGGGGCGTTTCACCGCGTCGGCGTAGGTCTTGCGCGTGGCGTGGGGCACCGCCACGATCTCCCACTCCAGGCCCTTGGCCTTGTGCACGGTGAGCAGCTGGACGCAGTCGGTGCGCACCTCGACCTCACCGGGGTCCAGGCCCTTCTCCCGGGCCGAGGCGGAGCGCAGGTAGTCCACCAGGGCGCCGGGGCTGGACGCGCTGAGTTCGGAGAAGGAGCGTACGACCTCGGCGAACTTGTCCAGGTGGCTGGTGCCGATCGAGCGGTCGGGGTTGCGGTGGTAGCGGGTGAGGACCTCGGTGCGCACCCCGGTCATGTTCTCGATGTCGGCGACGAGGTCGGTCAGCGGCTTCGACATGGAGTGCCGACGCAGGAAGCGCAGTTCGCGGCCGAGTTCCCCGAGACGGCGCACACCCTCGGCGGACATGCCGTAGTTCTCCATGCCGCGCAGGTCGGCCAGGGCCTCGGCCAGGCCGACGGACACCCGGTTGGCGTCGACGTCGATCTCGGCGAGCCGCCGGCGCACCGTGGCCAGCGCCGCCGGGTCACCCTCACGGTCGGTGACCAGCGCGGTGAGCCCGGCCGGACCGTCAGTCTCGTCCATACCGTCGGACGCCCCTGCCTTCCCGTCGCGGCGCGAGAGCTGGTCCACGCGGCGTGCCAGGGCGAGCAGGTCGGCGGCGCCGATGTTCCAGCGCACCCCGGTGACCAGACGGAGCAGGGCGATGTCGTCGGCGGGGTCGACGAGCACGCGCAGGGTGGCGAAGACGTCGGCGACCTCGGGCACGTCGAGCAGCCCGGGCCCGGCGGTCATGTCGACGGGCACGCCGCGGGCGCGCAGCAGGTCGTGGATCGGGCGGGCGTCGGCGTTCTTGCGCAGCAGCACCGCCGCGGAGAACGGGCGGGGACGCCGCGGGGGCCGTCCTGCTTGTGCCCCCGCCTGAGCCGCGACGTGGGAGTGGTAGCGCCCGGCGAGGTCGTCGGCGAGCCACTCGAGTTCCTGTTCGCGGGTGTCGAACCAACCGAGGTGCACCTCACCGCTTCCCGCCCCGGGGCGGGCCGTCAGCGGGGAGACCATGGGCTTGTCGGTGTTCATCGACCAGCGCGACACCGTGTTCGCCAGGTCCAGCACGCGGGCGGGGTTGCGCCAGGAGGTCGTCAGCTCCAGTTTCGGTGCCGGGCCATCTGCGCCCGGGAAGTCGGAGCGGAAGTGGGCGAGGTTGGCCGCGGTGGCGCCACGGAAACCGTAGATCGACTGCATGGGGTCACCGACGGCGGTGACGGTGAGGCCGGGGTCGGTGCCGTCGCCGAAGAGGTTGCGCAGCAGGATGCGCTGGGCGTGGCCGGTGTCCTGGTACTCGTCGAGCATCACCACGCGGAAGCGGCGACGCTGTGACTCACCGACGCGGGCGTGGGAGTCCACCAGCTGGGCGGCCTTCGACATCTGCTGGCCGAAGGTCATCAGGTTCCGCTGGCCCAGGGTGTCACGGTAGGCGGTGACCAGGTGCAGCAGTTCGCGCCGGTAGGTCAGGGCGTCGCTGAAGGCGTCCATCGCCGTGTCGACGCCCTTGAGCTGTTTTCCGTCCCGGTCGGGCAGCCCGTCGATCTCCGCGGCGGTGACGCGGCACTCCTCGTCGACCCGGTCGACGTCGACGAGGTGGTTGTCCATCTCGTCGGACAACTCGAGCATGTCGTCGATGATCGACGGCAGCGAACGCGAGGTGGTGAAGCCGCTCGGCCAGTCGCTGACCACGTCGCGGGCGATCATCCAGCGTTCGGTGTCGGAGATGATCCGCCCGGCCGGTTCCATCGGCAGCAGCAGCCCGTACTCGCGCACCACCGAGCCGGCGTAGGCGTCGTAGGTGGAGACCGTGGGGATGATGTTGTGCAGTGCCTCGTGCCGCGGGTCGTCGGCGGGCAGGGTGTCGAGGAACCCGGAGTCGGCGAGGGTCTGCAGCCTGGCGCGGATACGCTGGCCGAGTTCACGGGCGGCCTTGCGGGTGAAGGTCAGCCCCAGGACCTGCTCGGGGGCCACGTACCCGTTGGCCACGAGCCACACGACCCGGGCGGCCATCGTCTCGGTCTTGCCCGCGCCGGCCCCGGCGACGACGAGGGTGGGCCCGGGTTCGGCGCCGATGACGGCGGCCTGCTGCGGGGTCGGGCCGAACTGCTGGCCCAGCATCTCCGAGAGCTCGTTCGGTGCGATCACCGTTTCCTCCATCTAGGTCACCTGCTCCCCGGCCCGGCACGCCGGACACAGACACGCGTAATCGGATGTCTCGCAGTCCTGCGAGGTGGCCTCGAACAACGGACCGGTCACCCGGGCGGCGGCGTCGAGCGCCAGGGCGCGGAACTCCTCAAGCTCAGCCGCACCCATCGCCGCCTGCTGCAGGACGGTGACCGTGGCGGTCTCCCGCCGCGGGTAGACCAGCATCGCGCCGTCCGGCGTGAGCCCCGGCTCCCCGTCGACCAGCAGCTGGTAGGCGGCGAGCTGGCGGCTCTCGGCGGCCTCCTTCTTCGTCTTCGCCGTCCGGCCGGTCTTGAAGTCGACCACGGTGGTGCGCCCGTCGGCGTCGGTCTCGATGCGGTCGGTGCGTCCGGCCAGGACCACCGGCACACCGGCGGCGGTGTCGCCGAGGGGACGCTCGAGCTTGCGCTCCACGGACACGGTGCGTCCCAGGCCCTCGCGCTCCTGGATCCAGGCGTGCAGCCGGTCCACGGCGTTGAGGCAGCTCTCCAGCAACGGTGCCGCGGTCCACTCCGGCCCGTCCACCAGGTGGGGAACGGCGTCGGTGACGATGTCGCGGGCGTCGGCGTGGTCCAGGCCGTTGGCGAACCCCTCGGCGACGGCGTGGATGAGCACGCCGACCTTCATCGGCTCGGTGGACGCTCCCCCGGTGAGCCCGCGCAGGAAGGCCACGGTGTCGCATCCCTCGTCGAGGGTGTCCAGGGTCGTGGGGCTGATGCGCACCGTCGGCGCCGCCTCGCCCCGGGCGACCACCGCCGGGCCGGTGGTGGACGGCTCGGCCACGCCCCACCACTGGTCCGGGCCCGCCCCGTGCACGCCTGCCTCGGCGAGGCGGGCGAGGTTGTGTGCCGCGGCGTCGCGCTCGTGCCCGGCGCGACGGGCGTCGCACACGGCGTCGCGCAGCTCGGCGACCAGCGGTTCCAGGGCCAGCACGCGCGGCAGCGCGGCGACCGGCGCGTCCTGTTGTGCGTTCTGTTGTGCGTTCTGCGAAGCGTCGGGGACGTCAGACACCTCAGCGTCATCGGCCCCTTCGGCCCCGGCGATCTCCGCGACTTCGTCGAGGAAGCGGGACGCCACGGCCGTGTCGTCGCCCGCGGAGTCCACGGCGGTGACCAGGGTGCGCCGGCTGGCACGCGACACCGCCAGCAGGAACAGCCGGCGCTCCTCCGCCAGGGCCGCGGCAGCCCGCGACACCGGCACGTCCGGCGCGATCCCACGGTCCACCAGGTCCACGAGTTCCTGCTGGCCGAACAGGCCACCCACCGTGGGCCCGGCCGGCCAACTGTCCTCCTGCACCCCGGCAACCACGACCACCGACCACTGGCGACCCGCCGCGGCGTGCGCCGGCAGGATCTCCACGGCGTCCGGACGCACCCCGCGCCGGTCACGCCCACCGGTCGGCAGCTCCTGGGAACGCACGTCGTCGAGGAAGGTCTCCAGCGTGGCCGCCGGGTTACGCTCCACCACGTCGCCCGCGAGGTCGAACAGGCTCATCACCGCGTCGAGGTCACGGTCCGCCTGGGAGCCCAGGGTGCCACCACGCAGCGCCTGGACCTGCAGCGAGTTCGACAGGTCGGCGGCCTGCCACACCGCCCACAGCACCTGCTCCACCGGCGAGGTCGTGGCACGCACCTCCAGGGCGGCACGTCCGGCGGCGACGACGGCGGCGACCCGGTCGATCACCTGGTGCTCACGGGGGCCGAAACGGCTCGTCCAGTGCTCACGCTGCTCCGCACTGGCCTGCCCGGAGACCATCGCGGTGACCGCGTCCATCGCCCGCAGGCCCGTGCCGGCCAGCAGCGGGGCGACCGCACGCTCCACCCGGCGCAGCATCACCGGGTCCGCCCCACCGATGGGGCTCTCCACGAGCTGCTGCATCTCCACACCGGTCAGCGGACGCACCAGGGCGTCCAACGCCAGCAGGAGCACCCGCACCAGCGGCTGGTCGGCCAGCACCACACTGGTGGGGTCGACCTTCACCGGCACACCGTGCGACAGCATCGCCCGACGCAGCACCGGGATGTCCGCCGTCGAGCGCACGATCACGGCGATGTCGTCCCACGCGACCTCGTCGAGGACGTGGGCACGCCGGACCTCGTCGGTCACCGTGAGCGTGGCCGCCGTCCGCGACGGGGAGCGCCGCACCGCCAGGGCGGACGGTGCCGTCGACTGTTCCCTGCCCTGTCCCCTGCCCTGCCGCAGCGCCACCCGCGTCGGCTGCGCCGGAAGCCTGTTCTCCAACCGGTTCACCGCCGCGACCAGCTCGCCGGGAAGACGGTGCGAGCGCGACAGCACCACCCGGTGGTCCTCGTCGGCGGCGACCCCGGTGAGGAAGCTCTCGTCGGCCCCGCGGAAGTGGAACACGCACTGGTCCGGGTCGCCGGCGACGAGGCACCGGGTGCCCGGGGTCATGAACCGGGAGATGAACTGCCCGGACGCCGGGTCGAGGTTGTGCGCGTCGTCGACGAGCACCAGCCGTACCCGGTCACGGTGACGCTCGAGCACCGCCGGGTGGGCGTCGAGCTGCGCGAGCGTGGTGTGCAGCAGCTCGGAGGCGTTGAGGTTGTTCGTCGCCGACAGGGCCTGGATCTGCCCGTACTCGTGCAGGAAGTCACCGGCCGCCGTCCACATCGGCTCACGGTGGGTCTCGCCGAGTTCGCGCAGGGCGCGGGCGTCCACCCCACGCTCGGCGGCGCGCAGCAGCAGGTCGCGCAGCTGCCGGGCGAAACCGACCAGCGGCAGCGCCGGGCGCACGTCCGCCGGCCAGCTGCCCGCACCGTCCTCGGCGTGGCCACGCAGCAACGTCCTGATCTGCAGGTCGTGCTCCGCACCGGTCATCAGGCGCGGCTGCGCGGTCGTGCCGTCACCGCCGCTCTCCTGGGCCACCGCGCGCAGGTAGGCGAAGGCCCAGGAGTGCACCGAGCGCACCATCGTGCCGGTCGTGGCGTAGGAGTCGCGGGTACGCAGTGCCTCGGTGACCTGGTCGCGCAGCGCCCCGGCCGCCTCCTTCGACGGGGTCAGCACCATCACGTCCTCGGCGCTGCCACCGGCGTCCAGGAAGCTGACCACCGTGTCCACCAGCAGGGAACTCTTGCCCGTGCCGGGACCACCCAGCACCGCGTACGGCAGGGTCGTGTCCAACCGCTCGTCACCGGCGACGAGCGCGGCTGCCAGGCCGTCCCACTCCCGGGACGCACCGGTGTCCGTACCAGTGTCAGTACCGGCACCTGTCTCGAGCCGGACGTCGACGGTCCCGGCCGAGCCGATGCGACGCCGCAGCTCGGCGTCCTCCCTGGCCTCCGAGCGCGAGCGCGTGCCGGTGGCGTCCCCCATCGCTCAGCGTCCCCCCGGATCCTGCTCGCCGGAGCCGCCGGAGCCACCGGCAGCCACCGGGTCGGCGTCCGGGACCCCCGCCTGCCCGGCACGACGCACCCCGCCGACACGGGCGGAGACGACGTCACTGACCCGGGAGAGCCCCGGCCACGCCTGCGGCTGGGCCCCGGGCACCGCCGCATGGGCGAACAGGCGGAACATCACCGCGCGCAGCAGCAGCTGGTCGAAGTCCTGCAGGTGCGACCACCGCTCCAGCAGCCCGTCCTCGGCGTTCGCCCACGCAATCGCGTCGACCACCAGCAAAGCCACCGACCAGCCCGTGGGTCGCCAGGCCGGCACGAAGTCCACGATCGCCGGATCGGCGTAGCCGTCGTAGACGGTGCAGCCCAGGGCGTCGCCGTGGACGAGCTGGTCCGGGGCCGAGACCTCCTCGCGCAGCAGCATCAGCCCGGTGGCCTTCTCCATCGCCGCGGCCACGTCGTCACGCGGGACCACCGACAGGTCCATCACCGGCATCAGCAGGTCGGTGGGGTCGTCCGCCCAGGCGGCGGACTCCGCCACGGCGAACAGGTCCGTCTCACTCAGGTCCGACGCCGGGGCCCCGTCGCCTGACACCCGCGAGGCCATGTCCAGGAACGCCGGACGGCCCTCCCCCGCCACCGCCTCGCGCAGCGCCTCGTTGAACCGCAGGACGCTCGCCGCCGTCTCGTCGAACCGCGGTGCGCGGTGCCCCGACAGGAACGCCCGCGCCGTCCACCCGCCGACGGCGTACCGCCCGTCGGTGGAGCGCAACGGGCGGGCGACGGACACCCCGGCGGGGCGCACACGGTCCATGACCTGTGCGGTCCACGTCGCCCGGGCACGGTCCTCGGAGGGCACGAGCACCGCGCGGTCGCAGCGCCACCCGTCGCCCCACGCACCGCCGAGCTCCACCGGCGTCGCCTGGGAGACCTGGAAACCCGCCCTGATCGCCGCCGGGGGTTCGGCGGCGGGGGCGGGTGCGTTCGGAGGGTAGTTCTCGGTCATGGCTACACACTCTAACCCGCGCCCCGGACAGTTCCCTGTCACCGCCCTGTCACCAGTCGAACAGCCAGGTCAGAGCCGACTTCCAAGGCAACTTCCTCAGTCGCGGACGTCCACGGCGTCGCCCTCGCTGCGCCCGTGCGGGAAGGGCCACGGGTTCGGCCGGCACGTGGAGTCACGCCCGGCCTCGCCGTACTCCGCGCCGGCGTCCAGGTCCTCCAGCTCCCCGTTGTTCAGGCTGATGGTCTGCTGCATCATCACCGGGGCCAGCACCCCGTCCTCGGGGCAGACCTGGTGGCGCGCGAAGCCCAGGCCGTGGCCGACCTCGTGGTTCACCAGGTACTGACGGTACGAGCCGAGGTCTCCCTCGAAGGTCGTGGCGCCACGCACCCAGCGCGCCGCATTCACGATCACACGCCCGGCACCGGCGCCGGCGGCACCGGTGCGGGCGTCCGCCTCGTCGACCCCGTCGTCAGTGCCCTGGATGAAGCAGCTGGTCTCCAGGTCGATCTGACCACCGCAGATCTCGCGGGTGGTCTCCGGGGTCGCCAGCCGGATGCGCAGGTCGGGGGCCTCGCTTCCGGTCACGCTGATGTGCCGGAAGGCGAAACTGCCGTTCGAGATCCACGACCGCGGGTCCGACAGCGTGGCGTCGACGGAGGAGGCGAAGGCGTCGCCACCTCCGAAGGAGGACGTGTCGAGCCCGTTCTCCACCTCCACGACGAAGCTGTAGGTGTCCGCGTCGTCACGGTCCGGGTCGCCGGCGGTCATGCCCGCCGAGCCGACACCGTGGTAGTCGCCGTCGCCGCTGCGCGTCACGTCGCCACCCGGCGGCAGCTCGCCGACCTCGTCGGACGCCGGGGCGTCGCCCGGCACCGGGCCGTCCGGCGCGTCCTGCGTATCGGTCATCTCCCCGGTCTCCGCGGAGGCCGAGACCCCGGCGGCGGGATCGTCCCCGCCACCACCGGCGTTGTCGTCACCGCCGACACCGGCGATGACGAGTTCACACACGACCGCCACGGTGACCAGGAAGACCAGGGCGCCGACGGCACCGAGCCACCGGCGACGCCGGAGCTGCATCTGGCGGAACTCCTCGGCCTCGCGGTGCCGGTCAACCACCGATCCCCCACCCCCGTGACGGGAGTGGGGGTGGCGGGACGGTTCGGGAGGCATGGGCTCTGCTCAACCGTCCCGGATCAGATGAAACCGACGGGACGCTGGGCGGAGGAACCGACCTCCACGTAGGCGACCTGACCGCGCACGATCACGAACACCGAGCCCTTGTTGTCCTTGAGGGTCATGGTGGCTGCAGCGCCGTCCTGCCCCTCGGCGAGGAACTTCTCGACCTCCGCGACGACCTTGTCCTGCTCATCCGCGCTGGTGATGACGAGATCGCGGGGGTTGTCGACGAATCCGACCTTGATGTCCATAGGGTGCCTTCAGGCCTTTCTTTCTCTAACGCATTGCCATGACTGTAACGTGGTCCATCATAGCGACGAACCAGACGAAGACGATGGAGGGGATGAAGCCCGTGGTGCGACCTACGTTCCGGGAACTCGGAGTGGCCGCCGAGATCGCCGACGCTCTCGAGGAGGACGGGATCTCCGGGGCGTTCGCCATCCAGGAACGCACGCTCCCGCTGGCCCTGGTGGGCAAGGACCTCATCGGCCAGGCCAGGACCGGCATGGGCAAGACCCTGGGCTTCGGCATCCCGCTGATCGACCGGCTCTTCGACGACGCCGGCGTGAGCGAACTCGACGGCACCGTGCGCGGCCTCGTGGTCGTGCCCACCCGCGAGCTCGGCATCCAGGTCGCCTCCGACCTCACCGCCGCCTCCCGCAACGTGCGCGTCGGTACCGACCGCCCGTTCGCGGTGACCACGATCTACGGCGGCGTGCCCTTCGAGCGCCAGATCGCCGCGTTGGATGCGGGCACCGACGTCGTCGTCGGCACCCCCGGCCGCCTGCTCGACCTCTCGCGTCAGGGCCACCTGGACCTGTCCCACGTGGAGGTCCTCGTGCTCGACGAGGCCGACGAGATGCTCGACCAGGGCTTCCTCGACGACGTGCGCGACATCATGTCGCAGACCGCCGAGCCGCGGCAGACGATGCTGTTCTCCGCGACGATGCCCGGCCCGATCGTGGCGCTGACCCGCGAGTTCATGAACCGTCCCGTGCTCATCCGCGCGGACCTCGAGGACGCGCGCGCCACCCACGTGACCACGACGCAGACGGTCTTCCAGTCCCACAAGCTCGACCGGATGAGCGTGCTGGCGCGCATCCTGCAGGCCCCGGGGCGTGGCCGCACGATCGTCTTCGCCCGCACGAAGCGCCAGGCGGCGATCGTCGCCGGTGACCTCGCCGAGCTCGGCTTCGACGTCGGCGCCGTCCACGGTGACATGCGACAGAAGGACCGCGAGGACTCGCTCAACGCCTTCCGCGAGGGGCGGGTGAGCGTGATGGTCGCCACCGACGTCGCCGCCCGCGGCATCGACGTCGACGACGTCACCCACGTCATCAACTACCAGGTGCCAGACGACGACAAGACCTACGTGCACCGCATCGGACGCACCGGCCGTGCAGGACGCTCCGGCGTCGCCGTCACGCTGGTCGGCTGGGACGAGGTCACCCGCTGGCGGGCGATCGACGAGACCCTCGACCTGGGACGCAACGACCCGCCGCAGTGGTTCTCCGGCTCCCCGGAGTTCCTCGCCGAGTTCTCGCTGCCCGAGGACGTCCGCGACCGCGTCGGGCCGCCGCGCAAGGTGCAGGGCGCGGCGTCCTCCACCGCACCGGCGAAGCGCCAGTCGCCGCGCAACTCCCGGGAGCGGGGCAGGGACCGGAGAGCCCGGCCGTGAGCCGAGCCCGGCCCGGTGCGCCCGCTGAACGGCGCACCCGCACCGACCTCGCGGTCACCGCACTGATCACCGTGGCAGTGCTGCTGCTGGTGGTGGGGACGTGGTTCTTCTCCGACTCCCGCGGCACCACCCACACCGACTCCGGTGCCGGGGAGGCCATCGCGCCGGCCCCTGCCGCCCAGGGCACGCCGGACCGGCTGGAGGAGATCTGGCGGACCGACTCGCTACCCTCCGACACCGGTGAGCCGGTACTGGTGGACGGCACGGCGGTGGCACGGGGCAGCGACACCGTGCGCGGCATCTCGGTCGACGACGGCGCCGAAGGCTGGTCCTACGGCCGCGACCACGAACTGTGCGGTGTGACCGGCAACTGGGGGCGCGTGGTCGCGGTGTTCCGCGGGCCGAAGGGTTGTTCGGACGTGACCTCGCTGACCGCCTCCACCGGCCGCTACCAGGACACCCGTTCCTCACTGGGCGGACAGTCCCCGGTGTTCTTCCGCTCCCTCGACCATGTCGGCGTGCTCGACGACGAGCGGGCGGAGCTGTGGCGCTCCGACCTGGTGCGCACCGTGGAGGTCGGGCACGTGGAGACCCCCGTCGACAACGAGGCGCAGCCCCTCGACGGCTGCCGGTTCACCTCCGCGCAGACCCGCAAGGACCTGCTGGCGGTGCTGACCGACTGCGACCGGGAGGACGGCAAGGGCACGGTGAGCCTGGAGGTCGCCGACCCGGAGGAGGCGAACACCCCGGAGACCACCCACGAGTTCACCGTCCCCCCGGACGCCGAACTCGTCGGCGTGGCCCAGGAGGCCGCGGTGATCTACGTGCACGGCGACGGGACGCGCGCGTCCGACGCCGACGACTACACGGGCAGCCGCTTCCAGGTGCTGCACACCGACGGTTCCTTCGAGCAGCACCCGGCCGACCCCTCCCCCACGCTGGCGCACCTCGCCGACGGCCGGGGCGACGAACCCTTCGTCGCCGCCACCGGCGACCTGCCCCACCACATGACCTGGTTCGACGGGGAACGCCTGGTGGGCTTCGGGCCGACGGACCTGGAACCCCGCTTCACCGTGCCCGCGTTGGGCACCGGGGCGGCGATGGACGGCTCACTGCTGGTGCCGGTGGCCGACGGCGTGGCCGTGGTCGACGGGGAGGACGGTTCAGTGCAGCGCACGGTGCCGGTGGACCGGGGTTCCTACGACGGCCCGGTCAGCCTGCGCGTGCAGGGCGACGTCGTCGTGGAGCAACGCGGCGACGAGATGGTCGCGCTGCGGGCCCTGTCCTGATTCCCGGTCAGCGCCCGTAGCGCCGGGCCGCCCACTCCACCGCGGAGGGGTTGAACAGCAACACCAGACCCACGATGCCCAGGGCCGCCGTCGGCAGTCCGAGTTCGGGGCGCCCCGAGGAGAACATGTAGACCGAGATCAGCACGAGGAGGAGCTGCAGCATCGCCACCGGGCCACGGCCCCAGCGGCGGCCGGTCGACAGGCACCAGCCGGCGGCCAGGACCACGCCGCCGAAGAAGCCGAACCACAGGGCCGTCCCCCAGCCGTAGCCGATCGACTCCGCACCCGCCCCGGCGAATTCGGCGGTCGTGTCCTCCTCACCGCTGACCGCGAGGGTCACGAGGTAGACGGCGAAGGCCAGACCCGCGGCGCCCTCCAGGATCCCCAGCCACCCGGCCCAGCGGACACTCGACGGCAGGACGAGTGCCCTACCTGCACCATCCGAACGTCCGACTCCACGATCATCTGCATTCCTGGGGCTCATAGGGGCAGATTCTACCGGGGACCTGCGATGGGGCGGCAACCGGCACACCACCGGAAACGGACCGAGCTGTCCGTTAACCCACCCTTACCTAAATAGGCAAATCGATCCGATGTGAGCTTAACCACAAATACCGCCGACCCCCTAGCGGACTCCGTTATGACGTGCCAATATTGCACATGTAACAGAGAGAGGGACACGAGGTTACGGACAGGTAAAGCACCGAACCCGGCCCGACCTCTCTGACCGACACAGCCTCTTCGTGGTCTCACTCTACCGTGACCCGGGGCACGTCACCGAATCCCACCGACGAACTCGACCCGTCCCACCGACGGCCGCGGGCACGACTGCCCACGTCCGGCCCTCGGAACGAACGGTCAGCCAAACTGCAGCAACACTGTTGAAGGAGAAGATCACCATGGACTGGCGCCACGAAGCCATCTGCCGTTCCGAAGACCCCGAGCTGTTCTTCCCGGTGGGCAACTCCGGCCCCGCCCTCGCCCAGATCGCCAAGGCGAAGCTGGTCTGCAACAAGTGCCCCGTCACCAACGCCTGCCTCGCGTGGGCCATCGAGTCCGGCCAGGACGCCGGCGTGTGGGGCGGCATGAGCGAGGACGAGCGCCTCGCCCTGAAGCGTCGCAACAACCGCGGCCGCGCCCGCACCCGCGTCGCCACCGCGTAGCGCGCCGTCCCTGCGCACAGCTTCGGTAACCATGGGGTGGATTTCCCACCCAACGTGCTCCCCGGTATCCTGAAACGGTTATCAGTACTTTTCCACCGTCAACGAGGAGCCGACATGAGCAAGCGTGGCCGTAAGCGCAAGGATCGCCGCAAGAAGAAGGCGAACCACGGTAAGCGTCCGAACGCCTGACGTTCGCACCTACCGACGAGGCCCGGCCCCGGGACAGAGATCCCGGGGCCGGGCCTTTTTGTGTTCCAGCCGACGCCGACAGCAGACCGGAGGGGTACCAAGTTGGGCCTGGGAGCGTGGAGTTGTCCAACTCAACGCAC
>NZ_JBQSYJ010000028.1:0-23761 GCF_052379185.1 Corynebacterium sp. AOP12-C2-36
GGTAGAACGACAGGACCGACGCCGGGTCATCGACCTGCGATGCCACGTTGATGCTGCGCTGATTTCCACTCGCGTGCAGCCACGGTGTCCCGGTGGTGAATCCTGCACCTTCGTCGCCGGACCATTGCATTGGAGTCCTGCAATTGTCCCTGCTGTACTTGGCAACTAGGTTCAGAGCTTCTTCTGGGTCGTGTCCGGCATCGATAGCGACCTGGTATTCATTGTGGGTGAATACGTCGTCGTAGTCGTCGATCGAAGCGAAAGATGGGTTCTCCATCCCGATCTCTTGACCCTGGTAGATGAACGGAATTCCGGGCCGCATGAAGAGGATCCCGGCGAGCATGGTCTTGCTGTAGTCGTCGACGTCGCCCTCGGGAATGTAGTTGCTCACCCCACGCGGTTCGTCGTGGTTCTCGATGATGTTGGCCTTGAACTCGGTGCCTTCTACTTCACGAATGCTCTCGAAGATCGCGCGGCGGTAGTTGTTCGCGGTCACCGGACTCCGGTCGTACCAACCCTTGCCGCTCACCTCCATCGAGTCCGTGCTCAGGTCGAACATGGTGGAGAAGTAGCCGCCATCGCCGATGTACTCCCCCAGGCCAGCGGCAGGATAGCTGCTCAGCTCGGACACGGTGAAGGCACCGTACGGTTCGAAGACATCGTCCTTGATTTCCTGGAAGAAGTCCTCGAGGCCATCGACGCTGTCGACCATCTTCTGCTTGCTCGCGAGTCCGTCATCGCGGTCCGGCGGGAAGGACTTCCAGTCGAGGTCCTTCTTGAGGTTGGCGATCGCGTCGAGCCGGAATCCTGAGACACCGCGGTCGAGCCACCACCGCATCATGCTCTTCATCTCTTTGCGGACCTCGGGGTTCTCCCAATTGAGGTCGGGCTGCTCCTTGGCGAAGATGTGGAGGAAGTACTTGTCCGTACCCTCGACCTTCTCCCATACACTGCCCCCGAAGGTCGAACGCCAGTTGCTCGGTGCGGAGCCGTCGGGTGCCTGCTCCACAAAGTAGAAGTAGTCTGCGTAGCGACCTTCAAGGTCTCGCAGTGCCTCCTGGAACCATTCGTGCTGATCGGAGCAGTGATTCAACACGATATCGATCAGAATATGGATGTTGCGTTGACGTGCCTCCCGGAGGAGCTCATCCATATCGTCCATCGTTCCGAAGACGGGATCCACCCCGTAGAAGTCCGAGACGTCATACCCCTGGTCAACGAGCGGTGAGGGGAAGAACGGCGATATCCAGACGATCTCGACGCCCAGGTCCTCGAGATAGTCCAGCTTCTCGATGATTCCTCGCAGGTCGCCGATGCCGTCCCCATCGCTGTCGCGGAAGCTCTTCGGATAGATCTGGTAGGCGGTCTTGTCGTGCCACCACTGTCGTTCCATCGCGGGGTCCTCTCGGGTCGTGTTGCTCTCTTTGGGAGCCCAATTGTTATCCACGACACGTCGAACCACTAGTGCTACCAGCGATTACGCTCCAGTTTTCCGAAACCCGGTCAGGTTTTCAGCGGATGAAAATTTTTCCGGGGCCGGCCGGCCTCCCCGCGACCACAGCCGGATCTACTTGCCCACCGCGCGGGCGAGGTGGCGTCCGGTGAGGGTCGTCGCATCCACCAGCTCCGCCGGCGTGCCGGTGAACACCACCTGCCCACCCTCGTGGCCGGCCCCGGGGCCGACGTCGATGATGTGGTCGGCCTGTGCCATGACCGCCATATTGTGCTCGATGACGACGAGGCTGTAGCCGTCGTCGACCAGCGACTGCATCATCGTGACCAGCGTGCCGGTGTCCGCGAGGTGCAGGCCCGAGGTCGGCTCGTCGAGCACGATGACGTGTTTTCCGTCCACACCCTTGAGCCCCTCACCGATCTTCGCCGCCAGCTTCAGGCGCTGGCGCTCGCCGCCGGAGAGCGTGTTCAACGGCTGACCGAGGCGCAGGTACCCCAGCCCCACCTGGGCCAGGCGCTCCAGCACCGCCACCACGCTGCGCGAACCCGCACTGGCCTTCACCTCCCCGGCGAAGAACTCGCGGGCGGCCCGCACCGTCATGTCCAGTACGTCGCTGATGGTGCGTCCGGCCAGGGTGAACTCCAGGACCTCCGGTCGGAAGCGGCGTCCCCCGCACTCCTCGCACGGGGTGGACACCCCCGCCATGATCGCCAGGTCGGTGTAGACCACGCCGAGGCCGTTGCACACCGGGCACGCGCCCTCGGAGTTCGGACTGAAGTGCGCCGGTGTCGCCCCGGCGGCCTTGTTCGCCCGGGCGAAGAGCTTGCGCACGTCGTCGAGCAGACCGGTGTAGGTCGCCGGGGTGGAGCGGCGCGAGCCGCGGATCCCGGACTGGTCCACCACCGTGACCCCGTCCCTGCCGGTCAGCCCGCCGTGCACCAGCGAGGACTTGCCCGACCCCGCCACGCCGGTGACCACGTTGAGCACGCCGAGGGGCACGTCGACCGAGACGTCCTTCAGGTTGTTGTCGTTGACGTGCTGCAGCGCGATCGTGCCGGTGGCCTCGCGCACGTGTCCGCGCAGGCTCACGCCACGCTCCAGGGAACGCGCGGTGACGGTGTCCGCCCCGCGCAGACCCTCGTAGGTGCCGGCGAACACGATCTCGCCGCCGGCGTCGCCGGAGCCCGGCCCGACGTCGACCACGTGGTCGGCGGCGGCGATGACCTCAGGTTTGTGCTCGACGACGAGCACGGTGTTGCCCTTGTCGCGGATGCGGCGCAGCAGGTCGATCATCCGGTCGATGTCGTGTGGGTGCAGCCCGATGGTCGGCTCGTCGAAGACGTACGTGACGTCCGACAAGGACGACCCGAGGTGGCGGATCATCTTCACCCGCTGCGCCTCACCGCCGGACAGGGTGCCCGCCGGGCGGTCGAGGCTGAGGTAACCCAGGCCCACGTCCACCAGGTTGTCGAGCATGCCGAGCAGGTTGGTGCGCACGGGTGCCACCGAGGGTTCGGCGTCCAGCGCCAGCACGAGCTCGCGGAGCTCGGTGACCTGCGTGGAGTTCCACTCGCCGATGGTGCGTCCGGCGACGGTGGCCGTGCGCGACGCCTCCTTGAGGCGGGTGCCGTGGCAGTCCGGGCACGGGCCGGTGGTGCTGATGCGCTCCACGAAGTTCACGATCTGCTTCTGCTTCGGCGGGGTGTCACGGTCGATCCACAGCCGGCGGATGCGGGTGACCAGCCCGTCGTAGCTCAGGGTGGAGAATCCGCCGTTGGCGTCCTTGTCTTCCTTCGGGACCTTGATCTTCTGCGCCGGGGCGTACAGGAAGAACTCGCGCTGCTCCTCGGTGAAGTCGGCGACCGGGACGTCCGGGTCCAGGCGCGGGTTCTTCGCGTAGGACGACCAGTACCAGTCCCCCACGCCGAAGCCCGGCGCGTCGATCGCGCCCTCGTTCAGCGACTTCGACTCGTCGAGGAATGCCGACAGGTCCAGCGTGGCGCCCACGCCGGTGCCCTCACAAGTCGGGCACCAGCCCTCGGGGAGGTTGAAGGAGAAGTGGCCGGACGCGCCGACGTACGGCTGCGACAGGCGGCTGAACAGCAGCCGCACCAGGGAGGACGCGTCGGTGGCGGTGCCGACGGTGGAGCGTGAGTTCGCGCCCATGCGTTCCTGGTCGATGATGATGGCCGGCGAGAGGTTCTCCAGGACGTCCACGTCCGGTCGCGGCAGGCTGGGCATGAAGCCCTGGATGAACGCGCTGTAGGTCTCGTCGATCAGCCGGCGCGACTCCGCGGCGACGGTACCGAACACCAGCGAGGACTTACCGGACCCGGAGACGCCGGTGACCACGGTGAGCTTGCGCTTGGGCAGGTCGACGTCGATGTTCTTGAGGTTGTTCGCCCGGGCGCCCCGGACGTGGATGGTGTCGTGGCTGTCGCTCATTGGCCCCTTTATAGCCGAAGGCGCGGGGTGGGCCGACCTCGCTACGGCTCACCCCAGGTGCCGGTAGGACGCCGCGAGGCGCTCAAACCACCAGTCGCGGCGCTCGGCGGAGGACGCCAGGGCGTCGAGCCGGTCGGCGTCGGGCGTCAGCGGTTCCACGGCGAGGCGTCCGTCCACGATCTGCCGCGGCGCGCAGACGTCCTCGGCGTACAGCGAGCCGGTGGCCAGGCCCGCGGCCTGCGGGACGACGGTCATCTCGTCGTCGTCGGTGTAGCCCGGCAGCGTCGCCGCCGCGAGGATGCCGGCGTACATGCCCACCCCGGACTCCAGGGCGGAGGACACGGTGACGGCCACGCCGAAGCGTCCGACCTCCTCGGCGATCGCGCGGACCTGCGACACCCCTCCCAGCGGCGCGGCCTTGAGCACGGCCACGTCGCAGGCCCCGGCCTGCACCACGGCCATCGGGTCGGTGGACTTGCGGATGAGTTCGTCGGCGGCGACGCGCACCATCATGCCGCGCGAGCCAAGGCGCTTGCGCAGTTCGGCGAGCTCGGCGACGGTGGCGCACGGCTGCTCCACGTAGTCCAGGGGCCCGCCACCGCGCGAGGGGTCGGTCAGCGCGGTCGCGGCCTCGAAGGCCTCGTCCACGGTCCAGCCGGCGTTGGCGTCGACCCGCACGGCGATGCCGGGACGCGCCTCGCGCACGGCGCGCACCCGCGCCAGGTCGTCCTCCAGCGTCTGTCCCTTCTCGGCGACCTTCACCTTCACGGTGGTGCACCCGGGGTAACGCTCCAGCAGGCGCGGCACGGCCTCCGGGTCGACCGAGACGTCCACCGCGGGAATCGTGGCGTTGACCTCCACTGACCCCGTGGTGGGCTCGGCCACCTCACCCCAGCCGAGCTCCACGGCGCTACGCAGCCAGCGGGAGGCCTCCGGGGCCCCGTACTCCAGGAACGGCGACCACTCGACCCAGCCGGACGGTGCCTCGAGGAGCATCAGCTCGCGCTCGGTGACCCCGCGGAAGGGCACACGCAGCGGGCAGGTGACCACGCGGGCCCGGTCGGTGAGCTCGGAAAGGGACGGAAGGGCGTGAGGCAGCATGACCACACCCTACGATGGTCCCATGAGCGACAATCCTTTTGACCCTTCCCAGTGGCGCGAGGTCCCCGGCTTCGACTTCGACGACATCACCTACCACCGGCACGCCGGTGAAGGACGCGAGAACGGCATCGTGCGCATCGCCTTCGACCGTCCCGAGGTGCGCAACGCCTTCCGACCGCACACCGTCGACGAGCTCTACCGCGCGCTCGACCACGCACGGCGCTCCGCCGACGTGGGCACGATCCTGCTGACCGGCAACGGGCCGAGCCCGAAGGACGGTGGCTGGGCGTTCTGCTCCGGCGGCGACCAGCGCATCCGCGGCCGTTCCGGCTACCAGTACGCCACCGAGCACGACGGTGACGTCACCGAGGCCACCGCGGACAAGGTCGACGAGGCCCGCGTCAAGGCCGAGGGCGGACGCCTGCACATCCTCGAGGTGCAGCGGTTGATCCGCACGATGCCGAAGGTCGTCATCGCCGTGGTCAACGGCTGGGCCGCCGGCGGCGGACACAGCCTGCACGTGGTGTGCGACCTGACCATCGCCTCGCGCGAGCACGGCATGTTCAAGCAGACCGACGCCGACGTGGGATCCTTCGACGCCGGCTACGGCTCGGCCTACCTGGCCAAGCAGGTCGGCCAGAAGAACGCCCGCGAGATCTTCTTCCTGGGACGCTCCTACTCCGCCGAGCGCATGATGCAGATGGGCGCGGTCAACGAGGTCGCCGACCACATCGAGCTGGAGGACACCGCGGTGCAGTGGGCGCGCGAGATCAACGGCAAGTCCCCGACGGCGCAGCGCATGCTGAAGTTCGCCTTCAACCTGCCCGACGACGGACTCATGGGCCAGCAGGTCTTCGCCGGGGAGGCCACCCGCCTGGCGTACATGACCGACGAGGCCGTGGAAGGCCGCGACTCCTTCCTGGAGAAGCGGGCGCCGCGGTGGGACGAGTTCCCCTACTACTACTGACGGGGCGCCGGGCCCGCCGGGGGACGGCACAGCCCGGCACCGGTACCTGAGTGCCACCTGTGAATCCGGGGAGCCGGAGGTCAGCGTCCTGCGAGAACAGGGGCGATGATGGGCGGGGTCAACGATCAGTCCAGCCCCGGATTCATTCCGCAGGTCACTCCGGTAGCACACTTTCCGATTTTCCCTTGAATTCACCCACTGTTTACCTGTTCCGTCATTCGCGGTGAATACGACCGCTTCCACGACCTGCGGTTATGCCGCCTGTCCGACCCGCTTAAGTGAATACAATATACCCCCATTTAATACCCCCGTCGACGTCCGGGGAGTAGACGTTTGCGCCGATAAGCGGGATATTTCTAGGTGTGACTGAGCTTCTCATCCTCGTGCTCGTGATCGGGACCGCCCTGGCGTTCGACTTCACCAACGGTTTCCACGACACCGCCAACGCGATGGCCACCTCCATCGCCACCAAAGCCCTGAAGCCGAAGACGGCCGTCGCCCTCGCGGGCCTGCTGAACCTCGTCGGAGCGTTCCTCTCCGTGGAGGTCGCCAAGACCGTCGCCAACGGCATCGTGAACCTGGAGGACTTCGACCTCAGCGTCGTCGCGGAGGCCGACAAGCTTCTGCTCGTGGTCTTCGCCGGTCTCATCGGCGGCATCCTCTGGAACCTGTTCACCTGGCTCTTCGGGCTCCCCTCCAGCTCCTCCCACGCCCTGTTCGGCGGCCTGATCGGCGCGGCGATCGCCGCCCTCGGCGTCTCCGGCGTGGTGTGGGACGGCGTCCTGCAGAAGATCATCGTGCCGGCGCTGGCCGCCCCGGTGATCGCCGGGCTAGTCGCCGCCGTCGGCACCGCCGGGGTCTTCAAGCTCACCCGTCGCACCCGCGAGGGCGAGCGCGACAACCTCTTCCGCCTCGGCCAGATCGGCTCCGCCTCCCTGGTCGCCCTGGCGCACGGTACCTCCGACGCGCAGAAGACGATGGGCGTCATCTTCCTCGCCCTCGTCGCCAGCGGGAACCTGGACGCCGCCGCGGACATGCCCTTCTGGGTCACCGCGAGCTGTGCCATCGCCATCGCCGCGGGCACCTACGCCGGCGGCTGGCGCGTGATCCGCACCCTGGGCAAGGGCCTGGTGGAGATCACCTCCCCGCAGGGCATGGCCGCCGAGACCTCCTCGGCCGCGATCATCCTGACCTCCGCGCACATGGGCATGGCGCTGTCCACCACCCACGTGGCCACCGGCTCGATCCTGGGCTCCGGTGTCGGCAAGCCCGGTGCGAAGGTCCGCTGGAGCGTCGCCGGACGCATGGCCATCGCCTGGGTCACCACCCTGCCGCTCGCCGCCGCCGCGTCCTGGCTGGTGTGGTCGGCGTCCAACCTGGTCGCCGAGGCCACCTCGATGGCCGTCGGTTCGCTGTTCTCCTTCCTGATCCTGGCCATCGGTGTAGGCCTGATCGTGTACAAGGCGCGTAAGCAGCCGGTGCACGCCGACAACGTCAACGAGGACTGGGACGAGCACGGCCTGTCCCCCGAGGACGCCGCCACCGCCGCGGACGCTACCGCCGCCACCAACGCCGCCAGCGCCGCTGACGCTGCCGAGCCCGGGGCCCCCGCAGCCACCGACAACGACACCCTCGTCCACGCCCTGGCCGGCTCCGGCGCAAGCTCCGCCGACGCCGCCGCGGCCCCCACCGACGCTGCCGGGGACCCGGGGATCGGACGCGGCGACCCCGCCTCCGTGCTCGACACCTCCGCCGGACACCCGACCAGCCAGGAGAACTAGATCATGACCATCCTCGAGTCACTGCTCCAGGTCACCATCGCCGGACTCGTGCTGGGCGCCGGCCTGCCGATCCTCTTCGGCGTGGGAATCCGCCTCTGGGTGCCCGCCGCCGACGGTGCCGACGGCGCCGACAGCACCGTCACCCACAACACCGGGTGGCGCCGCTCCGCCGCCATGGTGATCTTCGCCCTCATCGCCCTGGCGATCCTGGTCGGACTGATGTGGGTCACCCAGGGCCGCATCTACTCCACCTTCGGCTGGGACGTCTTCGGGACGGCGACCACCGGCGGCGGGCACTGACGGCAGGCACCGCCACAGCCACATTCTGGACGGGGCAACATCCCCTTCACGCAGGAGAAACAGAGATAATACTTGACGTCTCCCATTGTTTGAATCTACCATCTTGGGTAGATCGACGAACGTCGTCCTCTGTTCCCCCCGCCACAACGGCGGTTACCTGCCTGAAGGAAGTGAATCCCGTGCCGTCCACGACATCCATCACCCGGCGACTGGTCAGCCTCTTCGACTGGTACCGCCGCCCCAGTTCCGGAGACCAGGCCTTCATCGACAACACCGTGCTCGGCGTCCTTCCCGGATCCTGCACCATGACGTTGCCGCGCACCGTGCGCCGCGAGGACACCGGCCCCAACACCCGCGCGTTCTCCCCGTCCGACCTGGGCGTGGGCACTGGTTCGACCGACGTGCTCGCCCTGCTCATCGACGAGGGACGCACCCCGGCAACCCCGCGCGAGGTGCGCTACACCTTCCGCGCCCTGGAGGGCCGCCACCCGACCGACGCCGAGGCGTCCGCCGCCTGCTCCTACGTCGCCTCCTTCGGCCTGCTCGCCTGAGCGGGCACCACGGCGGCGTAGCGTTGGAGCAGTGAAGCTCGAAGCACTGCCCGTCGCCCTGAACACCGCCAGCGTCGCCGCCGCACTGCCTGTCCTGCAGGACGTGCTCGCCGGACGCCGCGCTGTCCTCCCCGTTCCGCCCGACGCCCGCGCGGCGACGGACCTGCAGGACGCCATGCGCGTCGCGGACGTCACACTCGACGAGGCCCCGGGCACGCTGATCGCCTGCACCTCCGGCTCGACCGGCCTGCCGAAAGGCGCGCGCCTGCGCGCGGCCAACCTCCTGGCCTCCGCCGACGCCACGGCGTCCTACCTGCGTGCACGCTTCGGCACCGCACCCGGACCCTGGCTGCTGGCCCTGCCGCCGCACCACATCGCCGGACTCCAGGTGATCCTGCGCAGCCTGCACGCCGGCCACTCCCCCACCGTGATGGACGGCGACGGGCCGTTCACCGCGGCCGGCTTCGTGCGCGCCACCGCCGACCTGCGCGACCGCCATCCCGGGGAGGACCTGCACACATCCCTGGTGCCGACGCAGCTGCACCGTCTGCTCGACGGCACCGACGACACCGACGGCGCCGACACTTCCCGCGCTCTCGCCGCGCTGCGCGAGTACGCCGCGATCCTCGTCGGCGGGGCGGCGACCTCGCCGGAGCTCGTGGCACGGTGCAGGCAGGACGGCGTGCCGATCGTGCTGACCTACGGCTCCTCAGAGACCGCCGGCGGCGTGGTCTACGACGGTGAACCGATCCCCGGCACCGTCGCCACCATCGAGGAGGCCTCCGGGCGCATCCTGCTGAGCGGGCCGACCGTCGCCGACGGCTACCGCAACGTCGACGGTGCGACGGAGCAGGACGCCTTCCCCGCCACCGGCACTTTCCGCACCAGTGACCTCGGCGCGGTGGAGGACGGGGTGCTCACCGTGCGCGGACGCGCCGACGGGGCACTCAACAGCGGCGGACTGAAGATCCTCCCCGAAGAGGTCGAGGCCGTGCTCTCCGCCATCGGGTACCGCTCGTGCGTCGTCGGACTGCCCGACGACGACCTCGGCGAGGCCGTCGTCGCACTCGTGGAGTCCGAGGCCACCGCGGCCGAATTCACCGACGAGGTACGCGCCGCACTGAAGGCGGCCGGCACCGCGGGCCACCTCATCCCCCGTCGCGTCCTCACCACGTCCGCCCTGCCGGCCACCGGACCAGGCAAGGTCGACCGGCGGGCCGTGCACGCGCAGATGCGGACTAGGCTGAGGAGCTGAGAGACACCGGAAGCAACCGGTGACGCACGCGCCCGTCAGGAGATCGACTTGTCCCACAACACCGCCACCGCCGACGACTGGCTGACCGGAGCCCGCCCGCACACCTGGGCCAACGCCGTCGCCCCCGTGCTCGCCGGCACCGCCGCCGCCGTGTACGACGGACAGGCCTCCTGGATCCGCGCGGTACTCGCCGGCGTGGTCGCCATGGCACTGATCATCGGAGTGAACTACGCCAACGACTACTCCGACGGCATCCGCGGCACCGACGACGACCGCACCGGCCCACTGCGGCTGACCGGGTCAGGCCTGGTGCCGCCGGAGCGGGTGAAGTACGCCGCCTTCCTCAGCTTCGCCGTGGCCGGGGTCGCCGGTATCGTCCTGTCGCTGATGTCGGCCTGGTGGCTGATCCTCATCGGCGCACTGTGCATCCTCGGCGCCTGGTTCTACACCGGCGGCAAGAACCCCTACGGCTACCGGGGGCTGGGCGAGGTCGCCGTGTTCGTCTTCTTCGGCCTGGTGGCGGTGACCGGCACGGAGTTCACCCAGTCCGGCACGGTCAGCTGGGTGGGACTGCTGCTGGCGGTCGGCGTCGGCAGCCTGTCGGCCTCGGTGAACCTGGTCAACAACCTGCGTGACATCCCCACCGACAGGGAGGCCGGCAAGACGACGCTGGCGGTGATCCTCGGCGACCGTGCGACCCGGGTGCTCTACGTGGTGCTCGTCGCGGTGTCGGTGGTGGTGACCGTGGCGGTGTCCGCCGCAGGCATCGCCGCCCTCATCGCGCTCGTCGCCGTGCCGTTGCTGTTCGTCGCCTCCCTACCGGTGGTCAAGGGCGCGCAGGGCAAGGACCTGATCCCGGTGCTGGGGCTGACCGGCCGCGGGATGCTCGTCTGGTCGGCGGCGATGTTCATCGCGATGCTGCTGAGCTGACGCCCCGGGCGGGTCCGGGCCCATTCCTGGGCGGGCCCCAGAGACAGCAACCCCGGAGGTTGGTCGTACCCAACCTCCGGGGTTGCTGTCTGCCCGGGCCTTTCACGGCGCGGCACGCTCAGTCGAGGCGCTCCTCGAGCTGGGCACGCATCTGCTCCTTGTGGGCCCGACGACCCGCGTCGCGCACCGCGATCTGCTCGTTCACGCGCAGCCGCAGCTTACGGAACAGGAACATCGACAGCGGCAGGGCCACGATCAGGGCCAGCAGCGCGCTCATCAGCAGCGGGAACGACTGCCCCATCCCCATCAGGATCGCCACCGACTGGATGACCACCGTCAGCACCACGAACACCAGCACCCGGGCCAGGCCGTACAGGGCGATGTCGCGCCAGGCGCCGGCGGGCAGCTTGCCGGGGTTCAGGTCGGCGTCGGCGGTACCGGAGGTACCGGTGTTCTCGGCGCTGTCGGTGTCGACCGAGTCGACCGTGTCGTCGGTGTCCCTAGTGTCCCTGATATCCCTGTCTTCCACGTCCCCCACCTTACGACCCCGTGCAGCACGCCCCCAAAACCCTGCGGACCCCGCACCGCCGGACCGGGATGAATGTGATTCACACCCGCCGATCGACTCTGTGTCCCCAGGTGGTTAGCATGGAGGGACGTGTCGGTCCGGCGACCGACCACCCCTACGCCGACAGGAGGTCGACAACAATGGGACGTGTAATACTCGTGGTGCTCGTGATCGTCACGGTCATCGTGCTGTGGAAGGCATTCGGTCCGAAGACCTGGAACAACGCACCCGGGGGATCGCAGAAGAGCCAGTTCCCGCCGCTGGGAATCCAGAAGAACCGGGGCGGCAAGGGTTCCGGAGGCGCGGGCGCGAAGGGCCCGGACGACGACCCCGACTTCCTCTGGAACATCAAGAAGGAACGCTTCAAGGCCCAGCGTGAGGCGGAGAAGCGTGAGCAGGAGGCGGTGGAACGCGCCCGGCGCGGGGAGCACTGGGACGCCGGCGAGACCGGGAAGTCTCCGGAGAAGCAAACGGAGAACCCGACCGCCCAGGACCCCTCCACGGAGAAGCCCGAGAACAAGCCAGAGAACAAACCCGAGCACAAGCCCGGCTCCAACGGCTCCCAGGAGAAGAAGGACGGCGAGGCTGGCGCCTAATTGGGCCTGACCAGCCCGCACCTGCCAGCCCCCGTCAGTTCTCCTTGCCCCGCTTCAGCAGCGTGAACAGGTACGAGGCGTAGGCCGAGGCCCCGTGGGCCCCCGCGCGCTCGGCGAGGTCGTCGTCGCTGAGGTACCCCATCCGCCAGGCGACCTCCTCCGGGCACCCGATCTTCAAGCCCTGACGTTCCTCGATGGTGCGCACGAAGTCCCCGGCGGCCATGAGGTTGTCCACGGTGCCGGTGTCCAGCCAGGCGGTCCCCCGCGGCAGGATCTCCACCTGCAGGTCGCCGCGCTCCAGGTACGCACGGTTGAGGTCGGTGATCTCCAGCTCGCCTCGGGCGGACGGCTCCAGCGACCGGGCCACGTCCACCACGTCCGGGGCGTAGAAGTACAACCCCGGCACCGCGAAGTTCGACCGTGGGTCGGTCGGCTTCTCCTCCAGGGACGTCGCCGTACCGTCGGCGTCGAAGTCCACCACACCGTAGGCGGTCGGGTCGGCGACCCAGTAGGCGAAGATCGCCCCGCCGGCCACGTCGTGGAAGCGGCGCAGCTGGGATCCCAGGCCCGCGCCGTAGAAGATGTTGTCGCCGAGCACCAGGGCGACCGGTTCATCGCCGATGAAGTCGGCGCCAAGGATGAACGCCTCGGCCAGCCCGTTCGGGGCGTCCTGCACGGCGTAGGTGATCTCCACGCCGAACTGGGATCCGTCGCCGAGCAGGCGGCGGAACTGGTCGTTGTCCTCCGGGGTGGTGATCACCAGAATCTCCCGGACGCCGGCGAGCATCAGGGTGCTCAGCGGGTAGTAGATCATCGGCTTGTCGTACACCGGGACGAGCTGCTTGGAGACCCCCAGGGTGATGGGCCGCAGCCGGGACCCCGTGCCGCCGGCGAGGATGATGCCGCGCATCACTCGCCCTCCCAGTTCTCCGCGTCCTGCTGGGCCTGCTCCCACGCCAGACGCAGCTCCTTCTCCCAGCCGCGGCACTCGTTCCAGGACGGCAGGACGACCCCGTCAACGCCGCCGCGTTCCACGTCGGCGACCGTCGGGGCCTCGCGGTCCTTGTCGGACAGGACGATCTCCTGCACGCCGAGGGACGCCCAGTCGATGCCGATCCCGGCGTCCAGCGGGCTGACCGCGTGCTCGGCGCCCGGGTCGTAGCCCTCGGAGACCAGGTAGCTCACGGTGGCCTGGCCGGCACCGGCGGGCACGCCGAAGGCGTGGCCCACCCCGATCGGCACGTAGACCCCGCGTCGGTTCTCCGCGGAGAGTTCCACGGCCACGTGCTGCAGGAACGTCGGCGATCCGCGGCGCAGGTCCACGAGCACGTCGACGACGCGTCCTGCAACGCAGGTCACGTACTTGGCCTGTCCGGGGGGCACGTCGGCGAAGTGCACGCCGCGCACCACGCCCTCCCGCGACGTCGAGAGGTTGGCCTGGGGGATGTCGAAGGGGTGGCCGAGCTTGTCGGCGACGACGTCGGCGCGGAACCACTCGTGGAAGGTTCCGCGGTCGTCGCCGAAGATGCGGGGTTCGGCGACCCAGGCACCGGGGATCTCGAGGTCGGAGATGTCAGTCATGCCCACCACTGTAACGGCCCCCGCCGGCGGCGCCGCGTCGCCGACAGGGGTACACCAGGATATTCACAGCTCCTTTATCTTGGAACATATATCTTTCTGTCTGTAATATCGCTGTGATGAACAAAGCGCGACTCGGGAAGGTCGTGGCCCGCGCCACGAAACCGCTCACGCCTGCCCTCCGCAAACTGACGACCCCGCTGACCCCCACCGACTACGCCGGTCTCTTCGACCCGCTGCGTGGCCGGGAGATCCGCGGACGGATCCTCGGGGTGACCCGCCACGGCGGCTACACCACCCTGACCATCTCCCCGGGCCCGGGCATGGGCGGCGCCTTCCACGCCGGGCAGTTCATCGGCCTCGGCCTCCAGATCGACGGACGGTGGCGGTGGCGCTGCTACTCGCTGACCAATGCACCGGTGCGTTCCGGGCACGGGCGTGGCCGCACCCTGACCGTCAGTGTGAAGCCGGTGCCCGGAGGCATGGTCTCCGGCCACCTCGCCGAGCACGCCGACGTGGGCCAGATCATCCGCCTGTCCGCCCCCGGCGGTGACTTCCACCTCCCGTCGCCGCTGCCGGAGCGGTTGCTCTTCGTCACCGCCGGCGCCGGCATCACCCCGGTGATGTCGATGCTGCGCTGGCTACGCGAGGAGTGCACGCCGCAGACCTGGCCGGACGTGGTGCACGTGCACAGCGAACGCGGTGCGCGTCCGCCGTCGCCCTTCGCCGACGAGCTCGAGGCGCTGGACGCCCTGGACGCCGACGAGGCGTCCTACCGTCTCATCGGCTGGGACTCCTCGCGGCGTGGCCGCCTGAGTGCGCAGGACGTCACGACGGCCGTGCCCGACTGGGCGGCGCGCGAGACCTTCGCCTGCGGTCCCGGCCCGCTGCTGGAGTCCCTCACCGAGGCGATGCCCGGCACCCGCACCGAGACCTTCCACGCCCAGGGCGCCGCCTCCGGCAGCGCCGGCACCGGACCGGACGCCGCCGACCTCGGCGGGACCATCGAGTTCGGTGACTCCGGCGTGACCACCGAGTCCACCGGTTCCACGACGATCCTCGACGCCGCGGAGAACTGCGGGGTCAACCTCGTCCACGGCTGCCGGATGGGCATCTGCCGCACCTGCGTCGCCCCGATCACCGACGGCACCGCCGTGGACCTGCGCGACGGCGCCACCTACGGCCCCGGCGAACAGGTGCGCACCTGCTGCAGCGTCCCCTCCGGATACCTCCACATCGCCAGCAGCTGACCGGCACAACCCCGCCCGAACCCCCTGCACGACCCCTTGCCGACCCCTTGCCGACCCACCCCTGAGGAGCACCCATGGCAGTCCAGGACATCACCGCCTACGCCCACCTGTCCGACGACGACGTCCGCGACATCGGCCGCCGCCTCGCCGCGATCGAGAAAGCCCACCGCGAGTCCCTGGGCACCAAGGACTCCGACTACATCAAGAGCCTCATCCGCGCCCAGCGCGCCCTCGACCTGATCGCACGCATCGCCACGTCCACCTCCTCCAACGTGGCCGTGCCCGCCGGGCTGATGCTGGGGCTGGCGAAGATCCTCGAGAACCTCGAGATCGGCCACAACGTGATGCACGGCCAGTGGGACTGGATGAACGACCCGGAGATCCACTCCTCCACCTGGGAGTGGGACAACACCGGCCCCTCCTCCGGCTGGAAGCACTCCCACAACGTGGTGCACCACACCTACACCAACATCATCGGCATGGACAACGACGTGGGATACGGCATCCTGCGCGTGACCCGCGACCGCAAGTGGACCCCGCAGGCACTGTTCCAGCCGCTGATCAACGTGGTGCTCGCCAGCCTCTTCGAGGTGGCCGTGGGCTTCTACGACGTGGAACTGGGCCGCTACTTCACCGGACGCCAGAGCTGGGAGGAGACCAAGCCCCGGCTGATCGCCGCGGTCGCCAAGACCGGACGCCAGTTCGGCAAGGACTACGTCGGCTTCCCCGCCATCGCCGCGGCCACCGGCTTCCTGTTCCCCGGGTCGAAGGACGGGGTGAAGCTGTCGCGCGCCGCCGGGGCGAAGCGCCGTGCGGCGGCGGCGCTGAAGACCGCCGTCATGGCCAACCTCACCCGCAACGTGTGGGCGTACGCCGTGATCTTCTGCGGCCACTTCCCCGACGACGTGGAGACCTTCACCCGCCGCACCCTCGCCGAGGAGACGCAGGACGAGTGGTACCTGCGTCAGATGCTCGGCTCCGCGAACTTCCGTGGCGGCCCGGTGCTCTCGGTGCTGTCCGGGAACCTGAACTACCAGATCGAGCACCACCTCTTCCCCGACATGCCGTCCAACCACCTCGCCGAGATCAGCAAGGAGGTGGAGACCATCGCCAACGAGTACGGGCTGCCCTACAACACCGACAGCTTCCCCAAGCAGCTCCTGCAGGTGCAGCGCACGCTGATGAAGCTCTCCCTGCCGAACTCCATGCTGCGTGCGGACGCCTCCAACGCCCCGGAGGTCCGGTCGGACGCCGCATTCAGCTCCAACCCGGACATCGCCGAGCAGACCGGACACAAGGAACTGAGCAAGGGCCTCAAACTGCTGAAGAAGGCCCGCCCGAAGTTCCTGGCGTAGGTCGCCCTCCCGGACCGTCACGGACGGTCCCGGTGGTCAGCTCCAGCGGATCGGCTCGGTGCCGTCGAGGTCCTCGACGTCGGTGACCGCAGAGCTCTCGGTGTTCTCGGTATTCGCAGTGTTCTCGTTGCCGCCGACGGTCTCCGCGGTCTCGCCGAGGTCGTAGGCGAACGCCATCCCGGTCGGGTTGATGCCGCGGGTGCGCTCCTTGTCGACGTAGCTCAGGCCGAACCCCGAGTAGGTGGTGCCGACCTCGACGTCGTTCATGTCGCCGGGCAGCATATCCTCCTCGTCGACACCGCACACCGACGGCTCAGCGCGTTCGACGAGGTTGGCCGCGGTCCCCGCGTCATCGGAGGGGTACGGCACCGGGGCGACGAGGTCGGCGCCCTCCCCTGCCCCGAGGAACTCCACCTCGTAGGGCAGGCACAGGAAATGGTCGACGTCGTCTGCCCCGTCGCCCACCGCGACCTCGTCGGCGTCCAGCACACTGGATCTCAGCGCGGTGACCTTCCAGAACTGCAGCGGTGCGTCCGACGCGACGTCCGTCTCGCCACCACCGTCGCCAGCGGCCTGGCGGGTGACCACGTAGGCCGGCTCGTCGAGATCGAGCTCCGTGCCCGGCTCCGTAGGACGGAAGCCCTTCGGTGCGTCCCCGAGATCCAGGCCCGCGATGAGTTCGCTCTCGTCGGTGTCCTCCTCGACGACGTCGGAGGTCGCCGCCTCGTCGCTGTCGCCGCCGTCCTCACCGATGGAGCATCCGGTGACGGCAAGAACAGGGACGGTGAGCGCGGTGACCAGCACCCTTTTCCAGGTCGACGGCACCATCGATGGCAGCGAAACAGTCATACTCCCGAGGATAGTGCAGGGGGTACCCACCGAGACGGCGGCGTCGCCTAGCCTGAGGTGACCCCTTCGTAGCCCCTGCGACCTCGACCCACCTCTCATCCGACGGAGCACGCACCCCCATGACCGAGACCCCACCTACCAGCACCCGACCCCGGAAACGTGGCCGTCCGCGGAAGTCGGAGAGCGCACGTCAGGACACCCGCGACCTCCTGTGCCGCACAGGTGTCGTCGCCCTGACCGAGAAAGGCTACTGCGCGACCGGCATCGAGGAGATCCTCACCGCCGCCGGGGTACCGAAGGGTTCCTTCTACGCCTACTTCGACAGCAAGGAAGCCTTCGGGGCGGCGGTCATCGTCGAATACGACCGCTACTTCACCCGCAAGCTCGACCGCCACCTGGGTGACGGGTCCGTCCCCGCCCTCGACCGCATCGACGCCTTCTGCGCGGATGCCGAGGCAGGCATGCAACGCCACTCCTACCGGCGCGGCTGCGTGATCGGCAACCTCGGCCAGGAGATGAACGCACTTCCCGAGGCCTACCGCGCGCAGATCGTCGATGTCCTCGCCGGATGGCAGGCCCGGGTCGCCGCATGTCTGACGTCCGCCAAGGACAACGGTGAGATCCCCGACGGGGTCGACTGCCGTCAGGCGGCGGAGGCCTTCTGGATCGGCTGGGAGGGCGCGGTACTGCACGCCAAGCTCCACCGTAGTGCGGAGCCGTTGAGGATCTTCCGGCGCTTCTACCTCGCTGGCCTGCGCGTACCGCCGGAGGATGCATAGGTTTCGCACCAACCGTCGAATTTCATAGACGATCGGTCTAATATTGGCGGGCGAACCCTTCCCCGCCCAGCAAGGAGCACCCGCCATGTTCACAGGTGTACTGATCGAGAACGACGACGCCGGCTACCGCGCACGACTGGCCGAACTCGACGAACAGCAGTTGCCCGACGGCAATGTCACGGTCCGCGTGAGCCACTCGGGCATGAACTACAAGGACGCCCTGGCGATCACCGGAAACGGCAAGATCGTGCGCGACTTCCCGATGGTGCCCGGCATCGACTTCGTCGGCCAGGTCGAGCACACTGACGGCGGTGCCGACTACACGGAGGGCGACTGGGTCGTCCTCAACGGTTGGGGCGTCGGGGAACGCCGGTGGGGCGGACTGGCCCAGAAGGCCCGGGTCAACGGCGACTGGCTCGTGCCGCTCCCCGACAACTTCACTCCCGCCCAGGCCATGTCCATCGGCACCGCCGGCTACACCGCCATGCTGTGCGTGATGGCCCTGGAGCGCCACGGTGTCACGCCCGACCAGGGCGAGATCGCCGTGACCGGGGCCTCCGGCGGGGTCGGCAGCGTCGCTGTCGCCGTGTTGGCGAAGCTGGGGTACACCGTGGTGGCGATCACCGGCCGACCCGACGAGAACCGGTACCTGAAGGACCTCGGCGCATCGGAGATCCTCGACCGGTCGGACTTCTCCGGGGCCGGAAAGCCGCTGCAGAAGGCACGCTGGGCCGGCGCCGTCGACGTGGCCGGGAGCCACACCTTGGCGAACGTGCTGGCGGGGACGAAGTACCGCGGCGTCGTCACCGCCTGCGGCCTTGCCGCGGGCATGGGCCTGCCGGCATCGGTGGCACCGTTCATCCTGCGCGGCGTGACCTTGGCCGGCATCGACAGCGTGATGTGCCCGATCGAGGACCGGCTGGAGGCCTGGCGCCGGCTGGGCGAGGACCTGGACCCGGAGAAGCTGGCGATGATCACCAAGGACGTCGGCCTGGACGAGGCCGTCCCCGCCGCCCAGCGGCTCCTGGACGGCAAGGTGCGCGGACGCGTGGTCGTGGACGTCGACAAGTTCTGACGGCCCGGCGGCGCCGCGGGAGGACGGCGCCCCCCTCAGCGCCAGACGACGCGCCCGCCGTGCAGGGGATCCAGGTCGGAGCCCTCGGCCTGGAACAGGAAGCGCACGCCGACCGGCTTGCGCGCGGCACCGGAACCGTCCTTGCGCACGCAACCCAGCACCGCACCGCGGTACGTCCTACCCTCGACCAGCTCGTCGAGGACGCCGGGGACCATGTCGGACGGTTCGACACCGCAGTGCAGCTCCGCCGAGTAGAGCAGCGGCTCCACGGCGTTGCCGTCGGCGTCGGTGGCGATCAGCACCGGCACGGCGACGGCGGGTTGGACGACCGGGTTGCCGTCGCCTCCGTCACCGAGGAAGGTGATCTCGTAGGGGGTCAGGATGTAGTGGTCGACCTCCTCCGGCGCGGGGTTCACCCCGACGGCGAAACTGCGGCCGAGGTCGAGGTCCTCCGGCGGGACGGTATGGGAGCAGCCGGTGGCGATCTCCCAGTAGAGCGTGGGGCCGTGGGGCAGCCGGGTGAGCACCTCGGCGGTCTGACCGTGGGTCAGCGTGGAGTCCGGCAGGGTGAGTTCGAAGTCGGCCGGCGGGCCCGGCAGGACGACCGCCTCGTCGCCGACCTGGTAGCCGTCGCAGGGCTTGGCGCAGGCCAGACGGGGCACCGCAGCGCCGGTGTTGAGCATCGTGCGCCAGGTACGGCGGGCGGAGGGGACGGTGACGACTCGTGACGTGGTCATGCTGGTGGCCCTTTCCCCGGTGTGGCGCCGGGTGGGGGCATGTGGAGGCTTACATCGGTCAACCTACCCTTATTTGTTTTCACGAAAGGACACTCTGGAGCAATTGCTCCGGAACAATCCCCCACCACAAGAGTGTCCCAGCTCACAGCACACTTCCGATCCCCCCGGACGCCACCCCCGTACCGCCGACTGTCGGCAGATCAGTCGAGGATCTCCTCGGCCTCCCGGTAGGTGACCTCGGCGTCCTTGCGGCTGACCTCCCACCACGACCGGTTGTCCCGGTACCACTGCACGGTGGCCGCCAGTCCCGCCGAGAAGTCGGTGTAGCGAGGCTCCCAGCCCAGTGACCTCATCGACGACGGGTCGATCGCGTAGCGGCGGTCGTGCCCGGGACGGTCGGTCACGTGGACCACGTCCCCGGCGTCCCGACCGAAGAGTTCGAGCAACGCCTCGACACACTGCCGGTTCGAGCGTTCCCCGTCCGCACCGATCAGGTAGGTCTCCCCCGACACCCCACGGTCCAGGATCGCCCACACCGCATGGTTGTGGTCGTCGACGTGGATCCAGTCGCGCACGTTGTCGCCGGCGCCGTACAGGCGCGGGGTCTCCCCCTCGATCAGCCCGGTGATCTGCCTCGGCAGGAACTTCTCCGGGTGCTGGCGCGGACCGTAGTTGTTCGAGCAGTTCGAGATCGTCGCGCTCAGGCCGTGACTGCGCACGAAGGCGCGGACCAGGTGGTCGGCGGACGCCTTGGACGCCGAGTACACCGACGACGGTGCGTACGGGGTGTCCACGGTGAAGCGGTCGTCGCCGTCCAACGGCAGGTCGCCGAAGACCTCGTCGGTGGAGATGTGGTGCAGGTGCACACCGTGGCGCACACACGACTCGGCGAGCACACCGGTGCCCTCGGTGTTGGTGCGCACGAAACGCAGCGGGTCCCGCAGGGCGTTGTCGTTGTGGCTCTCCGCGGCGAAGTGCACCACCGCGGCCCCGCCCGCCTCCTGACCGGGAACGGCCAGCCCGGCGACCAGCTCATCGACCAGGGCGGCGTCGCACACGTCACCCTCGACGAGGCGCACACCGTCCAGGCCGGCGAGGTTGGCCGGGTTCGCCGCGTAGGTCATCGAGTCCAGGACGGTGACCTGCACGTCCGGCCGGGTGAGCCGGGTGAGCCGGACGAAGTTGGAGCCGATGAAACCGGCACCGCCGGTCACCAGCAGTCTGGTGATCCGGCGGTCGGGGGTTCGCGTCATGTCAGTTCAGTCCGGCGTAGGAGTGCAGACCCGAGATGACGATGTTGATGAAGAACAGGTTGAACACCATCGTGGCGAACGCCAGGACGTTGATCCACGCCGCGGGCTTGCCGCGCATGCCCGGCGTCGCGCGGGCGTGCAGGTAGGCGGCGTAGAGCAGCCAGGTGATCAGCGAGACGGTCTCCTTGGGGTCCCAGCCCCAGAAGCGGCCCCAGGCGAAGTGTGCCCATGTGGCGCCGAAGATGACACCGAGGCCGAACACCGGCAGCGTCCAGATCGCCGCCCGGTAGGCCAGGGCGTCCAGCTTGGAGGCGTCCGGCAGCGGGGTCGCGATGGCGCCGAAGAACCCCTTCTCCTGGCCCTTCGGCTGAGCACGACGGAGCAGGTAGAGCAGCGAGGCCATACCGGAGACCAGACCGATGCCGCCACCGATCGACACCGTGGACACGTGGATGACGAACCAGTAGGAGTTCAGCGACGGAACCAGCGGCGCGACGTCGGCGTAGAGCTCGGTGCCCGCGTAGAACATCAGGACCAGGATCGGGGTGAGGATCCACGGCCACAGCACACGCATCGCCTTGCGGCGAAGGACGTAGCAGGCGATGACCATCGAGACACCCGAGACCACGGAGACGTACTCGAAGAGGTTGCCCCACGGGAAGCGTTCCGCGGCAAGCCCGCGCATCACGAGGAAGAGAATGTGCATCGCCACACCGAGCCAGATGACGGCCTGGGCCATGCCACCCCAACGGTCCGCACGGCGGAACCCTGCCCGGATGGACTCGACCTGGAACCGCGGCGGCAGCTCGTCCTCCGACAGAGAACCCGTCGCGATTCCGGAGACGTCGTGGGATCCGCCGTCAGCGGCGTCCTTGTCGGTGCCCGCGCCCGCCTCGTCGCTGGCGCTACCGGCCCCGGCGGAGACGGCGACCTTCTGCTTCTCCGCCTTGCCCTCGCCCAGGATCCGCGCCCGCTCACGCCTGGCTTCGGTGGCGGAACGGAGCATCCCGTAGAAGATGAGGGAGATGGCGAGACCGACCAGGTACAGCCCTGCCGTCGTGGCATAGGCCAGGTCGGAAAAATTCGCCAAGCCCTCGTTGACGTCATGGATGTCCATCCGTCGTTTCCTCCGTCGATAGTCACTGGACCGTATCTCGGCCCACGTTACTGCGCTCTACTAGCCAAAACCAAAAGTGAACTGGGGTTTAGCGTTCCTCAGGACGGTCTTCCGTGTCCCCGGTCTCAGTGGGCTCGGCCGGGTCGGCGAGCTCACCCTCGGCCTTCTCGCGGGCGAGTTCGCGATCGAGCTCGTCCTCCCAGTCCTCCCACTCGCTGTCCGTCTGGTCGAACTCCTCGTCCAGCTCCTCGTCCTCGAGGTGCAGCAGCTCCTCGGCGACACGGTTGAACTCACGGCCCCAGCCGGCGGAGTCCGTACGGGCCAGCCCGGCGATCTGCAGCGACGTGGTGCCGTCCTGGTTGTCGGTGACCCGCACCCAGAAGCGGCGGCGCTTGATCGTGAGTGAACCGACCAGGCTGATCAGCATCAGCAGGGCGAAGCCCAGAACAAACGGGGTCGTGGGATCGCGACTGACCTGGAGGTTCACGAACTCCTGGGCACCGTCGAAGCTGATCTCCGTGCCGTCGTCCAGGGTGACCGACTCGCCCTCCATGAGGTTGACGCGGTCCAGCTTCTGCAGGGCACCGCTGTGCATCTGCGTGGAGTCGAGCGAGAAGATGTCCTGGCCGGTACCGGCGTCCAGCCCCGTGTCGCCACGGTAGATGTCGATGGCGACCGCCGGATCGTTCATGGCCGGGAAGCTGGAGGTCAGCAGGGCGTCGTTCTCACCGGAGAACTCTGCGGTCGGGGCGAACAGGCCCTGGATCGCCAACTGGTTCTGGCGGCGGTCGTAGAGGTCGTCGTACATCCCGGCCGGCGGGTCCATCTTGATCGCACCGGAGGACAGGAAGTACGTCAGGTCGTCCGGACGGAACTGGATGGTCTCGGTACGGGTCTCACCGTTCGGCCACTTCACGGTGAACGTCGGCGCGTAGCCGTGTCCCTGGAGGTAGACCAGGTCGCCGTCCACGTTGAGTGGGTGGTTGACCCGCAACTGCTCCTTGTCCCACTCGTCGGTGGGCAGCATCGCGTCCTCGCCCTCGGCGAAGTCGATGTCCGAGGAGAAGCTGGTGGCCTGTCCGGTGGCCTCGTACTCCGCCTCGAAGTTCTTCACGTTCACGCAGAACGGGGTCAGCGTGGTGCCGTCGAACAGGGGGCCGTAACGCATCGAGTCGAAGTTCGCGACCGCGGAGTTGCAGAACTCCGAGCTCGGCGAGTCGGTGCCGGCGATCACGATGACCTGGCCCTCGTAGTAGACCATGCGCCCCAGCAGCACGGTGATGAGGATCCCGACCAGGGAGAGGTGGAAGACGAGGTTCGAGGCCTCGCGCATGTAACCACGCTCGGCGGCGAAGGACCACTTCCCCGCCCGGTCCTCGGAGGCCTCGGTCGCCCCGCCACGCCATTTCGCGAAACGACGGGACACCTGCTTCTCCACGTCCTCCGCCGGGGCGTCGACCGTACCCTCCACGAAGTTGGGCATCCGGGTCAGCCGCTTCGGCGCCGACGGCGGGCGCGTCTTCAGCGCCTTGTAGTGGTCCCACGTGCGCGGCAGGATGCAGCCGATCAGCGACAGGAACAGCAGGACGTAGATGGCGGCGAACCACGGCGAGCTGAAGACGTCGAACAGTCCCAGCTTGTCGTAGATCTCGCCGACCCGACCGTTGTTCTCGATGTACTCCGTGACGTTGCCCTCGTTCAGCGACCGCTGCGGAAGTATGGCACCGGGAAGGGCGCCGAGGGCGAGCAGGAACAGCAGGACCAGTGCCGTCCGCATACGGGTCAGCCATTGCCAGGCCCGTTTCGGCAGACGCAGGAGCC